>DASWGX010000548.1:0-9564 GCA_036393455.1 Polyangiaceae bacterium | reverse complement strand
CTCAAGATGCGGCGCCAAATCGGCGATCGACGCTCGATTGCCGTGAGCCTGAACAACATCGGTTTGGTTTGGATGGACCACGGGGATCCGACGCGCGCCAAGGAGGCGCTGCAAGCGTCGCTCGAGATTCGGCGCGAGATCGGAGACCCGCTCGGCGTCATTGCCAGCTTGAACGACCTCGGCCGCCTGGCGCGCGATCAAGACGACCTCGATCAGGCGCTGGCCTACTTCGAGCAGGCCCACGAGGCGGCCAACGAAATCGGAGAACGCAATCGCGGCGCCGTGGTCCTGATCAACATCGGGGAAACGGAGCAGCTCCGGGGCAATAGTGGGGGCGCGATCGTCACGCTGCGAAAGGCTCGCGATCTGTGCGAAGAGCTCGGCGATCGGCTGCACTTGGCCGGTGCGGAACGCGCCCTGGCCAAGGCGTATCTCGAGGCAGGGGAGCTTGGCCCTGCCAAGGAGAGCATCAAGCGCGCGGTCGAGCTCTTTGGCGCGGTGCGCAGCCGCGCCCATCTGGCGATTGCCTTGCGCACGTTGGGGGAGGTCACGGGAGCCGGCGCCTGGGGCGAAGGCCACCGCGGCAAGGCAGTCGACTACTTCATGCGCTCGATCGCCATTTGCAAGGAAATCGGCAACGAAATCGAGGTCGCCAAGAGTTACCTGGCCTTCTCCGACTACGTTACTTCTTCCGAGCACTACCAAAAGAACGGCGACATCCAGCGAGAGGCGCAGAAGCTCTCCAGTATGGCGCGCGAGATTTTCGCGCGCCATCGCATTGTCACGGCGGAGGCATGACGGGCGTTGCCACGCTCTGCTGATCGAGAGTGCGACAATGAAAGCGCCGATCGTGAAAGGTCCGTGGTCGTGAAAACCCCCAGCTTCCGCGAGCTCGGCCTGGAAGAACGGGCGTACGTGCTGGGCTTCGGGGTGATGCGGGCCCGCATGGGCGACGGACGCGTGACGTTCGACCTGGGTGCGCGTCGCAGGCGTGCCCCCTCGCGGCTCAGCCTTTTCGCCGCGCTGGGGGGCACGCGCTACCGCTCCGACGCGCGGCACCTCGTCGTGCGAGATCCGGTTCTCGAACGGGCGCTGCGCTCCGCCCTCGCGAACGGTCCGAACGCGTCGACCGGTGAGGCGGTGAACGGGCTCGGGTTCGAGTCGCCGGAGCTGCGCAGCGTCTTTTTGCGCGGTTGCTTCGATGCGGCGGGCCGTCTCGCGCGGAGCGAGCTCGTGTGCACGCTACAGCTGCCGAGCGAAGCGCTCGCGCAAACGGTATCGTCGTGGAGTCCCGCTGCGGAGCGCGTGAGCAAGCGCCGCGTGCGCTGGACGGCCCACAACGCGCTCGACCTGATCGGCGCGCTCTACGGCGAGGCGGCGGAGCGAGGCCCGCACGCGCGGCGTTTTCGTAGCTGGGCCATCGAACAAGCGCGTCTCGGCGTTCGGGACGCTCCGGCGCTCGGCTTCAGCAGCCTGGACGAGCGTGCCGTCCCGCCGCAAAAAACGCACGTCAGTGACTCCGGCTACGACCTCACGCTGATTCGCGTCCACTCGCGGGTGGGGCTTGTCACGCTGTACGGCACCGGCATCGTGCTGGAGCCGCCGGCCGGCTTCTACCTCGACGTCGTGGCGCGGAGCTCGCTCGTCAAGACGGGACACTTCGTCGCCAATGCCGTGGGCGTCATCGATCAGGGGTATCGCGGCGAAGTGCTGGTGCCGCTCGTCAAGTTCGACCCGGGCGCGCCCGATCTGGTGCTGCCGGTGCGAGCGGTTCAAGCCGTCCCGCGGCCCGTCGTGCACTTCACCGTGGAACGTCGCGAAGCGTCGTCACCGTCACGGCGCGGCGCCGGCGGCTTCGGCTCCACCGGCGCGTCGGGCGAGGTTCGACAGGAACTCGGTGACATTTCGCGCTAGCTCGTCGCGATCGTAGTCGCGCGTGATCACGTGTTCCGAACGCGGCAAGACGATCACTCGGACGTCGGTCGTGCCGAGCGCCTGCGCCGCGCGCCAGGCGTTCGACAACGGGCAGATGCGGTCCTTCGCGCCGTGGACGATCAACGCGGGACAGCGGATCTCGCCGAGCCTTTTTCGCAATCGGTCGCCCGCGCGCATCACGGAAACGGCGGCGTGCACCGGGTCGGCGTCGTAGCTCGAATGCTCGCGCCGTGCCTCGACGTCGGCGATGCCCGGCCTGCCTTTGGGAACCCAGAAGTCACCGATCCTCGCGGCGCCGACCGCGCGCAGCGCGAAGTCCGGGTAGGGCCGGCGAATCCAGAGCGCATTCGCGAGCAAGACCAGACCCGCGACCGCCCGCGGCCGCTCGAGCGCGAGGTCGAGGCAGAGGAGCGACCCGAGGCTCAAGCCGGCGCAAATCACTGGTGCCTCTCGCGAGAGTGCGTCGAGGGCGTCGAGCGCGGCCGCACGCCAATCCTCGAAGCGCATTTGCTCGAGGTCGCGGACGCTCCGACCGTGCCCGGGCAAGAGCGGCGCCCGCGTCGCGAGCCCGAGGCGCGCCGCGGCCGCGGTGACGATGCCGACCTCGTCCGGCGTGGCGCCGAAGCCATGCAGCGCAAGCAGCGCCGGCGCTTTGCCGGGCGTGGACTCGGACGTCGGCGCGGGCCCGGGCCCGCGCAGGACTCCCTGCGGCAGCCGGGCTCGAAAGCGGGCGAGAGCCCGCTCGAAAACCGCGCCGGACCGTGCGGGCAAAGCTCAACCCTCGCCGCGCTTGATTCCGTAGGCCCTGATCTTCTTGTGCAGATTCGTGCGCTCGATGCCGAGTGCAACGGCCGTTTTCGAGATGTTCCAGTCGAACTCCTGGAGCATCTCCACGATGTAGCCGCGCTCCGCGGTTTCGCGGTATTCGCGCAGCGTGAGACGAGCCTCGCCGTCGTTGCGCGGCGAGGAAGGAGTCGGGTCCTCAAGGTCTTCTTCGAACGGGCTCGTGTGAGGGTCTTCGGGCAGATCCGCGACCGTGATCACGTCGCTCGAGAGAATCGCCGCGCGCTCGACCGCGTTCTTGAGCTCGCGCACGTTGCCCGGCCATTTGCGGGTGCGCAACGCTTGATGAAAGCTCGGATCGATTTTCTTGGGAGCAAGGCCGTTGTCCTTGCAGAAGTTGGCGACGAAGGAGTCGACGAGCGGCTCGATGTCCACGGCGCGCTCGCGCAGCGCCGGCACGCGCACGGGAAAGACGTTGAGCCGGAACAAAAGGTCCTCGCGAAACTGACCGAGCGAGCAGAGACGCTGCAGATCCTTGTTGGTCGCGGCGAGCACGCGCACGTCCACGCGCAGCACGTGCTCCGACCCGACGCGAATGATTTCTCCGCTCTGCAGCGCGCGCAGCACCTTGGCCTGCGCCGCGAGGTCCATGTCGCCGATCTCGTCGAGCAGAAGCGTCCCGCCGTGCGCCTGTTCGAAGAACCCGCGTTTCTTGGCCTGCGCTCCGGTGAAACTGCCCTTCTCGTGGCCGAACAGCTCGCTCTCGATGAGCTCGCGCGGAATCGCGGCGCAGTTGACCTTGATGAACGGCCCGTCCTTGCGCGGGCTCAGGCGGTGCACGGCGCGGCTCACGAGCTCCTTGCCGGTGCCGCTTTCTCCCAGAATCAGCACGCTGGCCTTGGTCGGCGCGACCTTGTCGATGTCCTGAAACAGCCGCTGCATCGGCGGGCTCACGCCGATCATTTCGTAGCGCGCCTCGATTTCGGCGCGCATCTGCTCGACGGTTCGGGTCAGCCGTGCGGTTCGAATCGAATTCTGGACGCTGACGAGGACGCGCTCACGGTTGAGCGGTTTCTCGAAGAAGTCGCTGGCACCGAGCTTGATGGCTTGGACCGCGTCGTGCACCGTGGCGTGTCCCGAGACGACGATCACGGGTAGGTCGCGCGTGGCCTCGTCGCCGCGCAATTGTTTGAGCGCGTCGAGCCCGCTCATGCCGGGCAGCTTCAAGTCGATGATGGCCAGATCCACGGGAAGCTGCGGGTTTCCGAGCGTGCTGAGCGCGCCCTCCGCGGAATCCGCCTCGAGCACGCGGTAGCCCTCGCCGCTCAGGACCATCTCGAGCGTTCTTCGAATGTTCTTTTCGTCGTCGACGACGAGGACCGTCGGCTTCGGCGCCTCCAGCCGTACGGTCTCCGCGTCGCCCATCGTCACGGAGCCGCCTCCGGCGCCTCGATGCGAGCCAGGAATTTCCGGGCCGGAACGACGAAGGCGCTGTCGGGGTAGGCGCGCAGCACCTTGGTGAACACGGTTCGCGCTTCCTTCCGGCGCTTCATCTTGAGGTACGTTTCACCCAGGAGCACGAGAGCCTCGGGCTCGAGCCCGGACCCTTGGAAGTTCTCGAGCGCGTAGTTGCCCCGCTCGATGGCGGCCTCGAACTTACCTCGATTCAAGTAGAAGCGCGCGACGTAGAGCTCGTGTCGAACCAAGAGCCCGCGCACGACTTCCAGCATGTACTCGAGCTCTACGGCGTGTTCGTAACTCGGATAGTCGCTCAGGAACGAGCGCAGCGACGCGTAGGCGTCGTTGACCGTCGCGAGATCACGCTCTTCGAGCGGCGGCAAGAGCAGTGATTCGCCGGCCGAGTCGAATTGAGCCTTCGCGACTCGGTAACGTGCGTACGGGATCTCGGGGTCGTTCGGATAGTCGTGGACGAAGGACTTGTAGCCGGTGATCGCCTCCGCGTACTTGCCCTGGTGAAAATCCGCGTCGGCAATGCGAAGCTCCGCCAAACGCGCGTAGCGACTGTAGGCGTACTTGCGCCGCACCTCGTCCATGAGCACCGGGACGGCTTCCCAGTCGTGGTCGTAGAAGGCTTCCAGGGCGGCTTCGTACGCTTGACGAGCGTTCTCCGTGTAGCGGCGCGGGTCCTCCGCGCGATCCTGGTCGGCGGCGCAGCCCGAAAGAAAGCAGGGCCAGAAAAACCACGCCACCATGAGGAGGCGCAGGCGGGCCGGAAGCGGCAGCATCGGAGCCTTTTAGCCAGGCCGGGGCCCAGGCGGCAAGCCCTCGGCGACCGGCGGAAGCGCGCTCGGCGGGCAAACCGGGCGGAGAACTCTTGCGAGCAGGGCGGGCCCTGATAAAACGGCACTCAATATGTCCCCTACGCCGGAAAACGTTCCGATTACCCCGGGCGGCGCGGAGAAGCTGAAGGAGGAGCTGGCCCGACTGAAGGAAGAGCGGCCCAAGATTTCACGCGAAATCGGTGTGGCCCGTGAGCACGGCGACCTCAGCGAGAACGCCGAATACCATGCCGCCAAGGAGCGGCAGGGCATGGTGGAGGCCCGCATCAAGGATCTCGAGGACAAGCTCTCGCGCGCGGAGGTGATCGACCCGGCGAAGCTCGGGGGAGACAAAGTGCGGTTCGGAGCCACGGTCAGTCTGACCAACCTCGATACCGACGAAGAGTCCACGTATCAAATCGTCGGCGCCGACGAGGCGGACATCGAGCAAGGCACGATTTCCGTTTCGGCTCCGTTGGCGCGTGCACTGATCGGCAAGACGGCGGGCGACGAGATCGTCGTCCACCTGCCGGCCGGCACGCGGCGTTATGAAATTGGTAGAGTCGAGTTTCGCTGACGCGGCTCGAAGCTCGCGCGGCGCCGGGGGGCTCGCGGGCGGGCGACAGGTTCGCATCGCGATGGGCAAGCTCGCTCACGGGCTCGCCGCGGGCTTCTGGGCGGCATCGCTGCTCGCCGCGGTCGAGCTCGCCGCGATCGGCTGGTTCTCACCGGAGCTAGCGGGCGTCTGGGAGGTGCAATGGGGCACCCTCGGCCTTTTGCCCGTCCTCGTCACGGTGTGCGGGCCGCTCGGTATCGTCGGGGCGCTCTGCGTAGAGCTGCTCGACCGGGTCGAACGGCGCCGGGCGCGCACGGCACTGAGCCTGGCAACGGCGGCGGGCGCTTGCGCCGTCGCCTGGGGCGTCGGGGGAGGACGGCTGCTTCAGACCCTGGCGAGCCGCGGCGGTTTCGCGCTCGCCGTCGGCGCTGCGGCGGGGCTCGGCGCGTGGCTCGCCGCGCCCCGCGTAGCCCGGCTTCTGGGGCGCCGTCCCGCGCTCCTCGCCGGCGCGACGGCAGGCGCCGTGCTCGGCCTCGAGATCCTCAACGCGACCGTGTTCGTGCGCCGCTATCCGGCGTTTCACCTGGGCCTGGCCGCCGCGGCGCTCGCGCTCGCGCCGCTTTTCGCTCGGGCCGCGCTGGCCTTCGCGCGACCGGGCCCCCCGGCGTCCCATGGCGCTCGCGCGGCCCTGTTTCCGGCCTTCACGCTGTTCGCGTTCGGCGCTGCCTCGGCCACTCTGCCGAGCGGCGCCCGTGCGCTTTCTGGCTTCGACAACTTCCGTTGGGTGCTTCTCGAGCGCGCACCCATCGCCGGAAAGCTCGTGCACTTTGCCGGGCAATGGTCGCCGCCCGCGCCTCTAGCAGAGGACTCCGACTGCGCGTCCGAGCCGTGTCGAGAGGAACGCGCGGCGTTGCCACGGGCAAGCTCGCTCGATCTATCGCACCGTGACGTTTTGCTCGTCACCATCGATGCGCTGCGCGCCGATCACGTGGGCGCCTACGGCTACGAGCGCCCGACGACGCCGCACATCGACCGGCTCGCCCAGGACGGCGTCGTCTTCGAACAGGCCTACGTGCCGACGCCGCACACGTCGTATTCGCTCACCTCGCTCATGACCGGCAAGTACATCCGACCGCTCTTGCTCCAGGGCGCGGGCGCGGACTCGGACACCTGGGCCGGGCTGTTGCGCAAGTATGGCTATCGGACCGCGGCGTTCTATCCCCCCGCGGTTTTCTTTATCGACTCGAGCCGCTTCGAGCCGTTCTCCCGGCGGCACCACGATTTCGAGTACAGCAAAGTGGAGTTTGCCGAAGGAGAAAGGCGGGTCGCGCAGGTGCGCTCGTTCGTCACCGCGGAAACACCAGGCAAGCGGCTTTTCGTCTGGGTGCACCTGTTCGGCCCGCACGAGCCCTACGAGGCGCACGCCGGGCACGACTTCGGCACGCGCGACATCGACCGCTACGATTCCGAGATCGCCGCGGCGGATGCGACGTTGGGTCGCCTCGTCGCCGTCGCGAGGCGCCGCGATCCGCGAGCGCTGGTCATCGTGACCGGCGACCACGGAGAAGAATTCGGCGACCACGGTGGTCGCTACCACGGCAGCTCCGTCTACGAAGAGCAGGTCCGGGTCCCCCTAGTAATGAACGCGCCGGGCGCGCTTCCGGCGTCGCGTGTGACGCCACCGGTCCAGACGATCGATCTGTTGCCGACGCTGCTCGAAGCGCTGGAGATCCCGCGGCCGCCGCGATTGCGCGGCCGCGACCTCGGGCCCCTGATTTCCGGCGGCGGCGGGAACGACGAGGGCCTCGCGATCTCGGAGACGGAAGAGCACGCTTTGCTCGCGCAAGGGGCCTACCGGCTGATCTGCGCTCGCAAAGTCGGCGCCTGCCGCCTGTTCGACCTCGAGCGCGATCCGCAGCAGCGTCGCGACGTCGCGGACGCGGAACCGAAGCGGTTTCAGCAGTTGCGCGAGAAGCTCAGGCGCCTCTCGGCGTCGCACGGCCGATTCGAGGCCAGCGGCCTGCGCAGCGAGGGGAAAGGCTGGCCCGCGGCGATCCTGCGCGGCGTCTCGGGCGACGCCGACGCCGCGTTGGAAATCACCGAGCTGCTCGACGACGCCGACGTCGCGATCCGGAGGAAAGCCGCGGAGCTCTTGTTCGAGCTCGCGCGCCCCGAAGCGGCGCCCGCCTTGCGCCTCGCGCTCCAGCGCGACGAAGACGAAACCGTGCGCCGCTGGGCGGCGCTGACGCTGACGCGGATGGGGCAGGGGGCTCCCCTGGTTCAGGAGCTTTTGCACGCCGAGGGGGCCTCCTGGAGACGTCTCGCGGCGCTCGCGCTCGCCGAAACGGGTGACCGAGCCGGTGAGAGCGAGCTCATCGAATGGTGGCGTCGTCGCGGCGATCTGGAATTTTCGCGGGCGCTCCTGCTGCTCGATGCGCTGGCCTCCATTCGCTCCAAGGATGCCGTCTGGTGGCTGATTCAGTCGCTGGATGACGTCCGACTGCGACCCCACGTCGCGCGTGCTCTCGCCAAGATCGGCGAACGCGCGGCCCGCGGCTCGCTGCTGGTCGCGCTACGGAACGAGCGCTACCAAGACACCCGCGCAGCGCTGGTCGAAGCGCTGGTGCACCTCGGTGCGGAGGAAGAGCTCGCCCCGTCACTGGTGCGTTTCCTCGGAGTTCCCGACGCTCTGCGCGGCGGGCTGGGCTACGCCGTGGAGACCGGCATCACGCAGTACGTCGGTGGCCCCAAAACACGCGATCTGGCCCACCTGAGGACCCAGAGCGAGCTCGGGGTCGGAATGGTCGTCGTGGTTCCGCCGGGTGGTAACGGCAGGGGCGTACGCGCCATCGTGCGCGGCCGGGCGAGGGGTGAGCGGCCCGCCCTGGTCCGCATCGGACGGCGTCAATCAATGTTCAAGTATAACCACAAAGGTGATGTTATAAAGATACGAGATTTACCAAGAATCGATCCAGGTGGATGGGTCGAAGTCAGCCTGCCTCCCGGGCCTGAGCCAGTGGAAATCGCCGCGGACGTGCCCGAGTCGGTGGGGGCCAAGGCGGGCCACGGTATCGAGCTGGTCGTCTTCGGCGAACGCGAGGCCCTGATCGACGCCGTCGCCCTGGTTCCGCTCGCCGATGAGCTGCCCCCGCCCGAGCCCGTGCCATGGCAAGAAGGCGAGGAGGGTCGAGGAAAGGGTGAGGGACCTTGAGCCGACCAGAGGTGGTATAGAGGCGCCCCGGTGGCCGACGAAGAACCCCCCGATCAGCTGTCCCGGCGCGCAAAGCGCAGGGCGGCGCGCGAGGTCGAAGACGAGCAGGGCGAGCCCGAGGGCGAAGCGTTACCCGGCTCGGAGCTAGCGACCTCGAGCGCCGAGTTGCGGAAGGACCGGCCGCAGAAGAAAAAGACGGGCGCGAAGGAAAGCACCCAGAGCATCCGCGAGGAAGCTCGACGCCAGCGCGACATGGCCGCGCAGCGCCGTAAGTCGAAGCGCAGCAAGGAGCGCCGTGTCGCCGTCGCACAGGGGCTCGACGCCGGCGAGATGGTCGACGATGCGCTGGCTCGAGCCACACACCGCACGACGCAGTGGATCAAGCGAAACTTCGCGATATTGCAGTGGGTGATCGTGGGCGGCCTCGCGCTCGGAATCGGCTGGTCCATCTACGACCTCAGGCAGAGCCGCTCGGAGGAGCGCGCCACCGACGATCTGATGGCGGGAGTTCGCGACGAGTTCGGCAAGCTCGCGACGGACGATGTCGCCGAGCTTTCGATGGGACGGGACGACGGCCCCACCGATCCGCGGCCGGAGTTCGAAAGCGATGCACGCCGGCTCGAAAAGGCTCGCGAAGGCTACCGTGAGACCATGACGGGGCACCCGGCGTGGGACGGCGCGGTGCTGGCGGAAATCGGCCTGGCCGGCGTCTTGTACGACTCCGGCAAATACGCCGAGGCCCTGGAAAAGTACCGAGCCGTGCGCGACACCGAGGCCGCCAGGAAGGACTTCGACCTTCG
>DASWGX010000547.1:0-8880 GCA_036393455.1 Polyangiaceae bacterium | reverse complement strand
TGCTCGCCGAGAACGCGCCCGACCTCTTGGGCGAACCGCTCGAGACGGCGGCAGAACAGCTCGGCCGGCGCTACCGGATCGCGCGGGACGCGGCGCGCGATCGGAAGCGCCTGCGCGCCGAAGTGGATCGGCTCTCGCAGGAGCGCGCCGCGGCCATCGAGCGCTTGGACACCGCGCGCGCGGAGCTCATGGAGCTGATGCAGAGGCTCGGCGCCGCGAGCCCCGAGGAGCTCGCGCCGCTCGAGCGTGACGCGATCAATGCCGCCACGCTGCGCGCCGAGCGCGAGCGGCTGGAAACGGAGCTCCGCCAGACCGACGAAAGCCTGACCTTGGACGAAATCATCGAGCGCGCGCGCGGGCACGATCGGGCGAGCGTGTCGACGCAGAAAGACGAGCTCGACCATCAGATCGAGGAAGCCAACGACGCGCTGCACGACGTGAAGCGCAAGATCGAAGGGCTCGAACAGGCGCGCCAGCACTACTCGGACGACAGGACGGCGGATGCGGCCCAACAGCTCGAAGCGCGCGTGAGCGAAGTTACGGAGCACGTACGGCGTCTCGCGCTCTTGCGCCTGGCCCGGCGGGTCTTGGATCGCGAGGTCTCACGCTACCGCGAGCGCAATCAAGGGCCGGTGCTGAGCATCGCGGGGCCGCTCTTCAGCCGGCTGACGCTGGGCGATTTCTCCGGGCTCGGCGTCGGGCTCGAAGAGCGCGTGCTGCGCTGCATTCGCCGCGACGGGCAAGACTGCGGCGTCGCCGAGCTCAGCGAGGGCACGCAGTACCAGCTGTACTTCGCGCTGCGGCTCGCCACTTTGCGACGCTACCTCGAGGAGCACGAGGCGGTGCCCTTGATCTTGGACGACGCGCTGATCCACTTCGACGAAGTGCGCCTTCAGGCGGCCTTCGGCGTTCTCGGCGAGTTCGCGGAGAAGAGCCAGGTGCTCTACTTTACGCACCGCCAGGGCGACTGCGAGCTCGCGCGCCGGGCGGTGCCGCCCGACGTGCTTTCGCTCCACGAGCTTTCGGCGAGCCGCGCGGACGCGCGTCGCGCGTCCGCGCAGGTCGCCGGTTGAACGCCTGCGCGCGCGTCGGCTACAGGTACGTGAAGACGATGTTGCTCGGGCCCACGCCGTCGATGCCGGCCGCAAGATCGTAGCTTGGCACACCCTGGCCGCAGTCCACGTCCTTCTGCGAGCTGCTACTTTCGACCAACTCGCAGGTGCCGGGGACGTTCTCTTCGGACACGGTACCGTCCTCGGTGGCCTCGGCCTGGATCGAAAAAGGGCCGCTCGGAAGCGCGAATTCGATGTCGCCGTCCTCGGTCTCGATGAAGCCGCCCTGGGCGCCCGAGCCCACCTGGCTCAGCCTCACCTGCGCTCCGCCGCCGAGCCCGGTGGAAGCGATGCGGACGTTGTCGCTGCCATCCCTGAGTGTGATTTCGCCGTCGCAGAAGATCTGCGTGAACGTCACGCTCGGCGCGCCGTCGACGAAACAGTCGCCCAGTGATTCGGCCTGGATCTCGAGCAGCGTCGCTTCGCCGACGAAGTTGACGTCGATGTCGCCCGGGTTGATCGGGCCGTTGCTGCGGTTCCTGACGGCGAGCTCGCCGTCGAAGTCGGACGGGAGGAAAAGAGTGATCTCGGCCCCGAGCCCGTTCGTCGACCCATCGAGGCGCCCCGTGGTCACCTGGACGACGTTTCCGTTCTCGACGAAGGACCAGGCGAAGAACGACTCGAGCTCTTCGCGGGCTTCGTCGTCCTTGCTGTGCCCTCGGTAGGTGAACGGTTCGATCAGCACGCTCACTTCGCCGGTCGTTCCCTCCTCCACCTGGATGGCGCCGTACACGCCGTCGACGCTGACGTGCATCCCGGGCGAGTAGGGCAGGGCGTCGGGCTCGATCTCCCCGTCGTCGAGCGTGTAGCGCTGCAGCGACTCGGAACACACGGCCGATTCGCCTTCTTCGGTCGTGCAGTCGGTGACCTCGCAGCCGGTACCAGCGGCGAGCACGGACGGGCAGAGGGAGAGGCAAGCAAGCAGTGAAATTCTCTTCATGATGGCGATCCTCTGGTTTCGGTACGTCGGCGCGCCCGCGGAGCTTCCCGTGACTTCGACAAAGCTGGATTCTAGGGCGCGCGGAAGTCCGGATTTCTAGCATCCGCACGGGAAGGGCCCAAGTGCCGGGGCGGATGGCTTGGGCGAAATCGTGGTACGGCTGGGCGATGCCGGTTCCGGAAGATCCTGGATCCGTGGAAGCCGAAGCCGCGGGGTCGGCGCCCGGGACGCGCGCGATCGCGGAGCCGCCGCTCGTGGTCGCTGACGCGGTGGCGACGGACGTTCCCGCGGACCCGCCGTTGGGCTCGGAAGCGGCAGCCGCGGAACCGGCGGCCGCCGACGCGATGGGGCCGACCATAGAACGCATCGTTCCGTCCCTCGGCTCGACGCTCGGCGCCACGCGCGTGACGCTCGAGGGCCGCGGCTTCGCTCCCGGCGCGGAAGTGAAGGTCGACGGCGTCACCGTCGCATCCGAGCTCGAGGCGGACGACCGCTTGGTGCTGACGACGTTGCCGCGCAATCTGCCGGGCCGCGTGGACATCGACGTCGTTAACCCGGACGGTTCGCGCGCGCTGGTGATTCAGGGCTTCGAGTATTGCCTGCCGCCCAAGCTCGCCAGCGCTGGTCCACGCGAAGCGCCGGCGAAGGGCGGAACTCTGGTCACGCTGACCGGCGAGCATCTTCGAGAAGGATCGTCGGTTCGAGTCGGCGCTTCCGTGCCGGAGGTGCGCTACGTGGGACCGGGCCGGATCGATCTCGAGCTCGTTGCGCACCCGGCGGGCACCTACGACGTCGAGCTCACTGGCCCCGACGGGCAGATCGCACGGCTCGAGGGCGGCTTCGTCTTTCATCCCGCGCCGCGGCTCGATCGAGTCGCTCCGAATCACGGTCCCCTGTCCGGGGGAACCCGGGTGGTGGTCGCGGGCGAGGGCTTCAGAATCGGCTGTGCGCTGTTCCTTTACAACGCCAGGCTGGTCGCCGATTTCGTGTCCGGTACCGAGCTCGCGGCGATCGTTCCGCCGCATGCCGCGCCGGGCCCCGTCACGTTGCGGCTCGAGAACCCGGACGGATCGCAGGCGGAGCTCTCCGGCGCGTTCCACTACGACAGCGCGTCGCCGCCGCGCCTCGAGAAGGTGGAGCCGGCGGGCGGCGGGCGCGGCAGAGAAAACAGCGTCGTGCTCGTGGGCGACGGCTTCGCCGACGGCGCGGCCGTGTTCGTCATGGGAGCGTCGCTCTCGGTTCGCTTCGTTTCCAGCGAGCGTCTCGAGGTGACGCTCCCCGCGCTCGACTCCGTGGGCTTCCTCGACATCGAAGTCGAGAATCTCGACGGGCAGCGCTGTCGCCTGGAACGTGCGTTCCAGCTTCAGGGACCGCCGGTGCTCGCGCGCCTGGTCCCGGTCCAGGCGGGCATCGCCGGCGGACGGATGCTGGAGCTCGCCGGCGGCGGCTTTCGCGCCGGGTGCCGCGTCGAGCTCGGTGGTGCCGAGGCCGAGTGCGAGTGGGTGTCGGAAGCGGCGCTGCGCGTCGTCCTGCCGCGGCGCTCGGGGCCGGGGCGCGTCGACGTCGTGGTGACGAACCCGGACGGGCAAGCTGCGACGCTCGCCAGTGCGTTCGAGTACGTCGCGCCGACTGCCGTCGTCGTCGCGCGGCTCGAGCCGAGCGCCGGTCCGACGAGCGGTCGAACCGCCGTGCTCTTGACCGGCGAGGGTCTCGATCGCGTCGCACGCGTGTTCGTCGGCGGGGAGCCCGCGCTCGAGCTCGCGGCCAAGGGCGCCGGAGCACTCGCCTTTCTCACGCCTCCACGCCGTTCGACCGGGCTCGCCGACGTCACGCTGGCGATCGATGACGGAAGCACGATCACTCGCGAAAAGGTGTTCCGCTACGAAGAAGCGCCGGTGCCGGTGATCCGTTCGGTATCGCCGAACCGCGGAGCCGTGGCGGGCAAGACCGAAGTGACCATTTCGGGCCAGCACTTCGCGCAAGGCTGCCGAGTCCTGATCGACGGAGCGCCAGTCGGCTCCCTCACGGTCAAGAACGCGACGACGCTGGTCGTCTCGACGCCGCCGGGCAAGCCGGGGCGCATGGCTGACGTGTGCGTGGAGAGCTCGAGCGGCAAAAGGGCCGTGGCGCCCCGAGCTTACCTCTACGATGCGCGTTATCGGTGAGCGGCGGGAGCCGCGACAAAGGATGCGTCAGGCCTTCGCGCTACTCGGTCGGCGTTCGGTCGAGCTCCGGATCGTAGGTCTCGATTCTATCGCGCCCGTTGCGCTTCGCGCGGTAGAGAGCCTGATCGGCGGCCTTGACGAGATCGTCGGCCTGCTTGATGGTCGTGCTCTGGGTCGAGGCGATGCCGAAGCTCGCGGTGACCTTGACCCTCGTGCCCTCGAGCTCGAGGTCGATGCCGCGCACCAGGTCGGCGATGCGGTTCGCCACGATGCAGCCATTTTCGAGCGTCGTGTGGGGCAGCAGGATGACGAACTCCTCGCCACCGTAGCGCGCCGCGAGGTCCACCTCGCGCAGGCTCTCCGCCAGACGTTGCGCGACCTCTTGCAGCACGCGATCGCCGGCGAGGTGCCCGATTCGATCGTTGATGGACTTGAAATGATCGATGTCCACCATCAGGCAGCACAGGCTGTTGCCGTACCGCTTGACCAGCGCGTGCTCCCGAAGGAGCACGTCGGTGAACCTGCGACGGTTGAACAGCCCCGTCAGCGCGTCCGTGATGGCCAGCGTCTCCACGCTGTGCAGCATCGATTCGAGCTGGGAGTTGCGCTGTCTGAGCTCGGCCTGCTGCGCGCGCACGCGCAGGGCGGCGAAGATGCGAGCCTCGAGCTCTTCGTCGGCGAACGGCTTCGGCAGGTAGTCGTTGGCGCCGACGTTGAGGCCTTCGACGCGATACTGGAGCTCGTCCTTGACGGTCAGCATGATGATCGGGATGTCGCGCGTGACCTCGTGCATCTTGAGCCAGCGGCACACCGAAAAGCCGTCGACGTCCCCGAGCACGACGTCCAGGATCACGATGTCCGGCCCTTCCGTGCGCGCGAGCCGCAACGCCTCGATCCCCGATTTGGCCCACGTGACCTGATAGCCTCGCTTTTCCAGCGAGCTCACGATGTGATCCCCTTGGCCGTCACTGTCCTCGACGAGCAGAACCTTGGCTTTCACTTCGGACCTTCCGGTACGGGCCTTCCAACCGGTGAGGATTACGCATAGCCGCCAGGGCCGCAACCTCGCACGAGAGACTTGTCGAATTGGACGCGGCTTCGTCGGTACATCGTCCGGAATGAGACACGCGGACGGGTCGAACGGCATGAGAGCGCACTTTTTTCCTGGGGGCTATGAGCGCACGTCCCGGCGTAGAAACCCCTTGACGCCCCCGTACGGTCGTCGGTGACTTGCGGCTGTCAGGACGGGACGCAGCCCCGCGAAACCGATTCGTGGCGAGGGCGGACTGCCCTGAATTTTCCCGGATGAGTTCGTCTGAGCAAAGGAGAAACGATGAAAACAGTGGTTCGAGGTTTTGCGGCGGTTCTCGGTATGGTCACGGTGGCATCGGCGGCTCGGGCCAAGCCGGGGTTCCCCGAGTTCGGCAGCTCCGGTACCGCGGCGCTCGGAGCCGAGCGCTTGCTGGGCCTCAGCTTCGTCAAGGTGAGCGGCGATCTGGAAGGAGATCTCACCTATTTCCACTTCGCGGGCAATCCGTCGCACGCGACGCCCTACGACATCCCCAAGCTGACCTTCGACTATTTCGTCGCCGATCACGTTTCGCTCGGCACGGGTTTCGTCTTCGGGTCGCTCGATCCCGATGGCGGGGACGCGGTCAGCATCGTCGTGTTCAGTCCGCGCGTCGGCGTTGGCCTGGCCATCAGCCGCCGCGCCGGTGTCTGGCTGCGCGGCGGCCTTACCTATTACAACGGTGAGGAAGGCGATGTCGACGGTTTCGGCCTGAACCTGGACGCGATGTTCGCGCTCGGAATCACCGACACCTTTGCTTTTACGCTCGGTCCCGCTTTCGACGTCGGTTTGACCGGAAGCATTGGTCCCGCCGACGTGAGGTTCAGCAGCTTCGGTTTGAGCTCGGGCATCGCTGGCTTCTTCTGACCGAGGGACGCCCGGGCTCACTCTCTGACGACGACTTCGAAACTTTCCCAGGCGGCGGAAGCGATTCGGCGCTGGCCTGGTCGATCAAGGGGAGCACCGCGTACTCGGGGCGCTCGCCGCCGGCTCTCCTCGGCGCGCAGCCGCCGCGCCTGGTGGTAGAGCTCGGGGGGACGCGAGCCATGAAAGACGGTTTCCCCGAGACGGTCGCGCTGGAGCTCGGGCTCGACGAGCCCGACGACGATGCCGCGCTCCGAGCGGCGCTCGCCAAGCGGTTCGGCCTCGACGCGAGCGAGGTCCCGGAGCCGTACTTGTTGAAGCGTTCGCTCGACGCTCGCCGCGGGCGCGCGCGCTTTCGGCTCCTCGTGTCGCTCGCGGACCCCGGGCCGGTCTCTGGAACGCCGCCGCGCGAGGTTCGCCCGCCGGCCCGTGTCGTCATCGTCGGAGCCGGCCCTGCCGGCCTGTTCTGCGCCTACGAGCTCGCACGCGCCGGCGTCGCTTCGATCGTCGCGGAGCGCGGCAAGCCCGTGCAGCCACGGCGTCGCGACCTCAGGGAGCTTCTGCGCTTCGGTCGCGTCGACGGCGACAGCAACTACTGTTTCGGCGAGGGCGGCGCCGGCACGTACAGCGATGGCAAGCTCTACACGCGTTCGCACAAGCGCGGCAGCGTGCGCGACGTGCTCGAGCTCCTCGTCGAGCACCAGGCACCGCCGGCCATTCTGAGCGACGCCCGGCCGCACATCGGCAGCAACCGCCTTCCAGTCGTCGTCACGGAGTTGCGCCGCCACCTCGAGTCGCTGGGGGTCGTCTGGCGCTTCGGCGCCAGAGTCACGGATCTTCTGACGCGAGGCAAGACGCTGACCGGCGTACGCTTCGCCGACGGCTCGGAGCTCGAAGCTCCGTGCGTGGTGCTCGCCACCGGGCACGGGGCTCGCGACGTGTTCGATCTGCTCTCGGCGCGAGGCGTGCTTCTGGAGCCGAAGCCGTTCGCGCTCGGCGTCCGCGTGGAGCACCCGCAACCTTTGATCAATCGGATCCAATACGGTGCAGCCGCGGGGCACCCGCGCCTCCCGAGCGCCGCCTACGGCCTGGCCCACCAGGTGGCCGGTCGCGGAGTTTTCAGCTTTTGCATGTGTCCCGGCGGCTTCATCGTCCCGGCCACGACGGCACCGGGCGAGCTCGTCGTGAACGGCATGAGCCTTTCGCGCCGCGACTCGCCGTTCGCGAACGCCGGTCTGGTGGCGTCGCTCGAGCCGCACGATTGGGAGTGCCTCGGTCTGCGCGGACCGCTCGGCGGCGTTGCGCTCCAACGGCGGCTCGAGCGGGCGGCGTGCGCCGCCGGAGGCGGCACGCAGCGCGCTCCCGCGACGCGCGTGACGGATTTCTTGGCGTCGCGCGGCTCGACGACGACGCCGGCGACCAGCTACATCCCGGGGCTATGTCCCGGGGACGTGGGCGCGCTCCTGGACGAAGCTGGTCTCCGGCTGACGGGCGCTCTGCGCTCTGCCTTGCGTCACTTCGGCGGGTCTTTGCGCGGGTACCTCACGGAGGAAGCCGTGCTGGTCGGGGTCGAATCGCGCACGAGCGCGCCCGTGCGAGTCACGCGGGACCCCGCCACGCTGCAGAGCCCGAGCCTCGCCGGCCTCTACCCCTGTGGCGAAGGTGCCGGCTACGCCGGAGGGATCATGAGCGCGGCCCTCGACGGCATGAGAGTGGCGCGGCGCATTGCCGCGGACCTCGCTGAAAGGTGATGGCCGAAAGGGTGATGCCCGAGAGCTGATCGCGTGAATCCCGCCTGTCCGAACCGCGCCCTGCGCGTCCGTAAAGCCACCCCGGCGTTCCGGCCGAGGAAGTTGTAGCTTGAACGAGCGACTCGGCCGGCCTACCACTAGCGTCCGGCCATCAGCACGAGGAAAGACCGTGAGCACGTACATGCAGGAAACCCAAGACCGCGACCCGGAAGAAACTCGGGAGTGGCTCGAATCGATCGAATCGGTCGTGCACGCTTCTGGGCGCGACCGAGCGAGCTTCCTCCTTTCCCGCGTGCTCGAATCCGCGGGTCGCCTCGGCGTCGACCCGGCCGCCCCGCTCTTCACCGATTACGTCAACAGCATCGCTGCCGAGGACGAGCCCGACTATCCCGGGGACGTGAAGATGGAGAAGCGCATCCGGCGCATCGTGCGCTGGAACGCGATGGCCATGGTGCACCGCGCCAACATGCGTTTCCCGGACATAGGCGGTCACATCTCGACCTACGCGTCGAGCGCCACGCTGTACGAGGTCGGCTTCAATCACTTCTTCCGTGGCAAGGAAGGCGACGGCACGGGCGATCAAGTCTTTTATCAGGGTCACGCGGCGCCCGGAATCTACGCTCGCTCGTTCCTCGAAGGCCGGCTCACCCAGGACCAGATGGATCGGTTCCGGCGCGAGACGGAGCGCGGCAAGGGGCTGAGCTCCTACCCGCACCCGCGCTTGCTTCCCGAGTACTGGGAGTTTCCGACCGTCAGCATGGGGCTCGGTCCGATTCACTCCATCTACCAGGCGCGCTTCAATCGCTACCTGCACGCGCGCGGCGTCGCGGACACGTCCGGTTCGCGTGTTTGGTGCTTCGTCGGAGACGGCGAATGCGACGAACCGGAAACGCTGGGCGCGCTGACGGTCGCGACGCGCGAGCAGCTCGACAACCTCGTCTGGGTCGTCAACTGCAATCTGCAGCGTCTGGACGGCCCG
>DASWGX010000546.1:0-2496 GCA_036393455.1 Polyangiaceae bacterium | reverse complement strand
GAAGCGGTCGAACGATTCGTTCACCGAGGCGACGAAGTCGTCGCTCAGATAGTCGAAGACGCTGGCGTCCTTTTCGCCCGAGCTCAGCAGCGTCGTCTGGGTCCATTCCCGGAAGAAGCGAACGAACGCGCGATCGCTGCGCGGATCGTCGAAAAGACGCTGGGCCTCCGCCCTCACGCCTTCGGGCGTGTCGAGCTCCCCCGAGGTCGAGAGATCCAGCAGGCGCTCGTCAGGCGCCGAATTCCAGAGATGGAAAGCGAGCCGCGACGCAACCTCGAGACCGGAGAGACGTCGATCGGTGCCCGTGGGAGCCACTGCCTCCACGGAATAGAGAAACGCCGGCATCTGGAGCAGCTGCGCCGTCATCACGGCCACGCCTTCCTCGAACGTGGCGCCGTCCGCGCGTTCCGTTTCGTAGAGGGCGATGAGAGCCGTGCTCTCCTCCGAGGTCAGAGAGCGCCGGAACAGGCGCCTGCCGTAGGTCTCCAGGAAGCTTTCCGCGCACGCGGCGTCGGCCTGCGAAGCGCAGGGCAAAAGCTCACCCACGCGCGGCGCGATCGCTTCGGCCACTTCTTCCGCCGCGAACAGCAGGCGCTCGACGCCCTGCTCGCCGATGACGCTGATGCCGGGCTCCGTCGAGTAGCCGGTGACCGACTCGCCGTAGGTCCCTGGATACTGTTCGCTCGGCGTGAGGCCGAAGACGTCGGTGATGACGTTCTCGTACTCGCCGGCGGTGAGGCGGCGAGCGGTAGACAAGCCTCCGTGCGTCGAAGTATCGCAAATGTAGCGTCCGTCTTCGCCGACCGGAGGCGCGACACCTCCAGGCCCGCCTCCGGACCCGGATTGACCGGGCCCACCGGGACCGGACTGAAAGTCGCCTGCCGGCGCTTCGACAACTCCCTTGCACGCGGCGAGCAGGGCAGCGATACAGACCGAATACACGCGCATCGTGTGCATGGAGGTAACCCGCCCAAACGGCGTTGAGGCGGACAATATTACCCAGACGAATCGTTTGAGCAAACAGCGTGACGGCGTGAGCGCGCTTGCCTTCGCGTCCCGCAATCGAGTGATTCCCTTGCGCCGTCCCCGGCGGCCGGGCGGAAACATACGTTTCCTTTTCAAGGGCAAGTTCCGAATTCTACTCGTGTTTCGAGCGCCCTCGCGACCAGGGCGGTGTTTGGAGCGGACAGCCCGCCCGCTGGTATCGGCGTTCATCGGGACGGCACCCGGGCGCGCTCGCCGCGCGTTCGGCAAGCAACCAAAAGAGGCTTACGGGCGACGCCGCACCGCCGGCGAGGGAGCTCAACGCCGCTTTGGCTCCGGGTGGGTGCGCCTCAAGTGAGCGTCCAGGAGCCCTTGAGCGCGAAGGTGCTGAACTGTGCGAAGGCGGAAGTATCGCGGACCCTTGAAGGCCTCGCGAGTGAGGCCGTGCCGGTAGGCGTCGCGGAGCTCTTCGATTCCACCGCGCAGCGAATGAGTGGGCCGAAACTCAGGTAGTACGCGCGGTAGCTTGTCGAAGTTGGCGCAATAGTCCCGAAAATCGGCTGATGCTCCGGGCGCGAACGCGACCCCGCAGTCGGGTACCAAGTCGGCTACGAGCTCGGCGATTTCGGCGATGCGGTAGTTTTCCGAGCTCGCTCCCACGTTGAAAACCTGATCTCGCACGGCTTCGAGGGGAGCGTCGAGCACGACGCGAAACGCCTTGACGATGTCGCGCAAGTGAACGAGCGGTCGCCGCGGCGTGCCGTCGCTTTCGAGCAGCACCTTGCCCGTGGTGCACGCGTACGCGACGAGGTTGTTCACCACGACGTCCGCGCGAAGACGTCGCGAAACGCCGTATGCCGTCGCGTTGCGAAGGTACACCGGCGAGAAGGACGCGCCGGCGAGGCCACTCAGGGCTTGCTCGACCAGCGCCTTGCTCTTCCCGTAGGGCGTCAGGGGATTGAGCGCGGAGTTTTCGTCGAGCGGGGCTCTGCCGCCCGCGCCGTACACGCTACAGGAAGAAGAGAACAAGAAACGGCGTACGCCGGCATCCTTTGCAGCTCGGGCGAGCCTGACCGAGGCGTGGTGGTTGATGTCGTAGGTGACGCGCGCATCGAGATCGCCGAGCGGGTCGTTGCTGAGCGCCGCGAGATGCACCACGGCGTCGAACCCTTCGAGCTCGCGCGGCGTGACGTCCCTGAGGTCGACGTGCAGCGCGGGAACGTCGTCCGGCGGCGCGATGAAGTCGCATCCGTCGAAGAACCCGATGTCGAGGCCGGTCACGTCGTGCCCCGCCTCGAGCAGCGCCGGAACCATCTCCGCGCCGATGTAACCGCGATGCCCCGTGACGAGTACCTTCATGTCTCGAGCTCCGGCGAGTACCAGGGGGCGCCTTCCCCATCAACGAGGAGCCCCCTCGCTTCGCGAGTGAGGCCGTGTCGCCGGTCTCCGTAGTCGGACATGATGCTTCTTCCTGCGCGATCGGGACGGCTCGGTGGCTGGGGCGGGTTCAGT
>DASWGX010000545.1:0-2271 GCA_036393455.1 Polyangiaceae bacterium | reverse complement strand
ATTCCGAGTGTTGCTCCGGCGACTGTCAACTGGGGTTTTGCGGGGAGCTAACGTGATGGACGGCCGTTCTGCGCCGCATGTTACGGCCTTGCCAATGCCCCGCGGGCACCTGGTATTCGCGCTCGGTACTGCGGTAGCGCTCGGTCTGACCGGCATCGCGTGTCGAAACGAGAGCGTCCCCGCGCCGGGCCCGCGCGCGGAGCAGGCCGCGCGCCCGGCGGAACATCCTGCGGTTCGTTGGCTCGAGGGTCATCGCTATCTGTACTCCGTAAAGCTTTCGAGCCGCGCGGCGATGGGCGGCGACGCACCCAGTACGATCGAGCTCACTGCCGATCTCGAGCTCTTGCCGGTTCGAGCGCGTGGCGCGGCGGTCGAGCTTGCGCTGCGCCTGCTCGCACCCAAGCTCGAGTCCGGTGATGCCGCGCCCACGCCGGAGCTCGCGGCATTGTCGCAAGAGCTCACCAAGCCGTACGGCCTTGTGCTGAACAAAGGCCGGATCGAACAGCAAAGGTTCACGCCCGGCGTTTCGGCGACGGCCGCCGCGATGCTTCGCACGCTGAGCGCGGGCTTGCAGGTGGCCGCAGCGCCGAACGGGAAGAACCAGAAAGTCTGGGCGGCCCGCGAGTACGACTCGACCGGCGAGTACCAAGCCGAGTACAGCTTGAGGGAGGGGGAGCTTCACAAGCGTAAGACCTCCTACGAAAAAACGCTGATGGCCGGGAACATCGACGCCGCCAATCGCGCCCGCGTGGCGCCAAAGGTCTTGGCGTCGAACGGTAAGCTTCGCATCGAAAACGGCGTTCTCGCGTCCGTTCAGCTGGAAGACGAGATCGAGAGCCAAGTGCTGCTCGGCTCGGCGCTGACGGTGAAGACCACGCTCGCACTCGAGCTCACTTCGGGTTCGCCGTCCAAAGCCGTGGACAGCAGCGGTGAGGAGCGGCTCGCAAAGACGGTCTTGCACCCCGCCAACCGCCCCTACGGAGCCGTCAAGAGCGGCGGCCAGTTCGACCAGGCGCGCATCCAAGGTCGGAGCTTCGAACAAGTACTTGCCGAGCTCGAGCAACAGGCAAAGCGCGGTGGAGTCGAGGAACTCTGGGGCAAGAAGAACGGTGACGGTTTGGCAGAAGAGGAACTCCGCAAGCGCGAAGAACGTCAAGCCGAACGCGTGCGGGCCTTTGGAGCGCTGGTAGCGCTGCTGCGGCAGGACCCAGGCAACGTGGACAAGGCACGGCGTCAGGTGCGAGCGGGTTCGGCCGCTGCGAAGCAGCTCATGGACGGCCTCGGTTCAGCGGGAACCGAGCACGCGCAAGCCGTGCTCGGTGAGTTGATCGCCGACGAGCAGCTGCCGGGAGCGCTCCGAGTTTCTGGAGCTTCGAGCCTCGTTAGCACCACTGCCCCGAGTGCGAGCACGATCGAGACGCTCAAGGCTCTGCTGAACCACTCGCTGCTGCGCGAGCACGCGGTATTCGGTCTCGGCATCGCCGCCCGCCACCTGCGAGAGGCCGAGCAACACGATGCTTCGCGCGGCATCTCGGAGCTCTTGCTGGTGGAGCTCGAAGCCGCCACGACGACCCGCGAGCAGATCCGCTGTCTGCGCGGGATCGCCAACTCCGCGTACCCTGGAGCGCTCGGGGTGGTGCGGGTCTTTGCTCACCACGACGAGGAAAGCATTCGCGCCGCAGCGCTCGAGGCGATGCGTTTGGTGGAAGGGCCCGAGGTCGATCTCTTCATCGCCGAGCGCATGACGAAGGATCCCGATGCTCGGGTGCGCACGACGGCTGTCCGGGTCGCCAAGCGCCGCGCGCCGTCCCCGGCGCTGGAAACGGCCTTGACGGCGCTGGCGCTCCACGACGAGCACGCCCCGACGCGCCAGGGCGCCGTCGAACTACTCGGCCGGTGGCTCCCCGATCGCCCCAGCCTTCGTAGCACGATCGAGCAAGTCGCGAATGCCGACGAGCGTAACCAGATTCGAGCCGTTGCGAGAGCGGCCCTCGACAGGGGGTAAAGCGCCCAGTAACCGGAAGATCTGCATCTACGAGCACTGTCTGGGGACCGAGTTTCGCTACGGCAATCTGACGTCTCATCTGTTGGGTCATCGTCTGCCTGCGTATTCCGACCGGATCTGCCGCCGTTTGATGTCGGTACCCGGCGTAGGCCCCCCGTTGCCCTGCTTCTCGCCCTTGCGACCGTCGCAGGCGATCGACGCCATTCCGGATCCGTATCCGGAGCTCAGAGGCCCGCCGCCGAGGACGGGCAAGGTCGTCGCCTTGC
>DASWGX010000544.1:0-2117 GCA_036393455.1 Polyangiaceae bacterium | reverse complement strand
AATGACCGTCGGGTGTTTCACCGTAGGACAGCGCCGGAAAGATGTGCACTTCCCAGTCGAGCCCGGACGAGTAGCGGCGTTCGTGGTAGTACACGTTGCCGATCAGCTGCGAGATGCTGTCCTGGTCCGAGAAGCGCCAGTAGGCGGGGAATGCGACCGTGGCGCGGCTCGTGGGGTCGGCGAAATCCCAGAAGAACGGCGCGAACACCGTGTGCGTCGAACGGCCGTTGCGCCCGATGTACATGAACGGATGCAGGTTCGTCGACCAGCCGCGAAGATCCGTGGTGTGCTGAAAAAACGGCGTGACCCAGGTCGAACGGGAAATGCCGAAGCGCTCGAAACGACCCCAGAACGGGAAGAAAACCTGGCTGCTCTCGCGCGGGCTCGTGCGCGAATAGAGAAACGGAAACAATAGCTGCTCGCTGAGCCCGATGTCCGGGTCGCGGTAGTGCCAGTAGAGCGGGGTTATCATGTCGAGCTCGGTGCGGCCGCGGTGGCGCGCATAGCCCCAGGTCACCAGGGTACGCTCGTCGTTTTCCCCGTTCGCGAGCACGAAGAGCGGGTTGGCCAGCAGCCAGGACTTGCCCGAATACCCGTAGTGGAAGAACGGAAACACCGTGGTGTGACGCTCGTTCTTGCCCCAGATGCTCCAGTAGACTGGGAGCACGTGCAGCATCTCGCGCTCCTGGGTGTGCTCCCGGTAGTACGGCCCCCAAATATTGAGCCAGGAAAGGTCCGTGTCGTCGTAACGGTAGTAATGCAAGAGGGGCGGAATGACTTCGTACTGCGCGCGCTCGTTCTGGCCGAAAAAGTAGAGCGGGGCGACGCCGAGGTCGATGTCGTGGGCCGTTCGCGTATCGCAGTGCGAGCCGCCGCTCCACGAGCAGAAGGCCGGACCTATCAGGTTGAAACCGCCCTCGGCGTCGTTGTGCGTATAGGTCAAGAGCGGCGGAATCAGCGTGTAGCCGCCGTCCTTGCGCTTGCCGGTGAAATACAGCGGCGCGAGCCAGTTGTCGCGCTCGCCGGGCGCGACGCGATTGACGAACGGGCCGACGACGGTGGTGCGGCTGTCGCTGGTGCGATCGCGCAGGTTCCAGAAAAGCGGGAACAGCACGTCGTCGGCGCGTTCTGCGCTGCGACGGTTGTAGTAAAGGCCGCCGAAGAGACTTGCGCGATCGGTGACGGAAGCGTCGGTGGCCGAAGGCTGAAGGCGCTCCGCCCACACCGGGAACGCCAGGCGGAAGCGATAGTCTCCGCTCTTTTCGTGGTAGTAGAGGCCGTAGAACGAACGCTCGACTTCGTCGGAAACACCGAGCACCGGCTCGTCGAGGCGGAAGTCGCTACCGATGCGCGAGCCGACCGACGTCTTGAGCGCGAGCGGGTCGTCGGGGAGCGAGGGCTCGCTGCCCGGTGGGATGAGCGAGTCGGTGGCGCCGGGCGCCGCGTGCGTCTCGGGTTGACCGTCTGCGGGATCGGAGGGCGTGCTGGGAGCGGGTCGTGCCGGCGCGCTCGGCCCCATGGGAGCAAGACCGGGCCCGAAGACGTCATCGCCTTGCGCGCGCGCGAGGTTGGCGACAAGCCCGATGGCCACCGCCAACAGGTGAGCGGCGCGCGGACGAGCCACGAAGGCGGTCTTTTCGGCTAAGGGCGGGCGGGAGTGCAAATTGCCCCGGGCTTATGCAAGCTCGTGCGGGCCAGGTCAAGCGCGCGATCTGCGCAACACCGGACGCGTGCTAAACGCCTCGGCATGCGTGCGGCCGCGATCGACTTGGGTGCGGTGCGCGTCGGCGTCGCGGTGGCCGACGAGCTTGGCATGCTCGCGCACCCGAGGCCGCCGCTCTCCGGCCGTGACGCCGGCCGGTTGGTCGAGGCGCTGAACGAGCTCGCGGTCGCCGAAGGCATCGATATCTTCGTCGTCGGGCTCCCGCGACGACTGGACGGCAAGGAGGGACGCGAGGCTCGCGCTGCGCGGCTCATCGCGGCGCGCCTTGCCGAGCGAACTCGCTGTCGCGTCGAGCTCGTCGACGAGCGGTTCTCGACTCACGAGGCCGAACGGCGCTTGACGGAACAGGGGCTCGCCGGGCGCGAACGCCGCGCGCGCATCGACAGCGCCTCCG
>DASWGX010000543.1:0-2404 GCA_036393455.1 Polyangiaceae bacterium | reverse complement strand
CGCCAGCGTCATCGCGTTTTCGTCGATGCGCAGGTGCGGCAGGTCCGGCTCGACCTCCAGCTCGAGCTGCATCTCGACCCGCTCCAGTCGGTGGCGGTAGATGTCGATGCCGCGCTCGACCACGCCGGCCAGGTCGCCGTCGTCGGTGAACTCGTAGAAATCGGCGCCGCGTTCGATGCGGCTGAAGTCGAGCACATTGTCGATGAGCCGCGCCAACCGGGTGCTCTCGCGCGTGATCACGCCGGCGTAGTCGCGCGCCTGCTCTGCAGACTTGGTGCGCCCGGTGTGCAGCATCTCGCCGAACATGTGGATGATCGACAGCGGCGTCTTGAGCTCGTGGGACACGTTGGAGATGAACTCGCTCTTGAGCTCGTTGGCGAGGCGCTCGCGGCGGGCGGCCAGCAGCAGCACCCCGATCCCCGCGACGATGACGACCAGCGCAGTGCCGATCAGCGCCAGGTCCAGGAACTGGCGCGTGCCGCGCGCGGCCTGCAGGCCGGCCTCGGGCTGAGCCACCCGCAGCCGCCAACCGCTCACGGTCTCGGGGAACCGCAGCTCGACGATCCGCGATTCGGGCACGTTGGTGAACGGGTAGCCGTAGCGAATCTCGCCGAGGTCGTCGACCACCTGGTACACGCGCGACTGCTTGTTGGCGAAGTACTCCGGAAACACCGTGAACACCAGGTGCGTCAGGTCCGCCTCGACGACGACGTAGATCAGCCTGCCGCCGCTGATCCGGCGGGTGAACGAAAACAGGTACGGCCGCCCATCGTAGACCGTGTGAATGTGCGATCGGGAGTTGAGCCCGGCGCCCATCGCCTTCAAGTCCGGGACGACCTGGATTTCGAACAGTTGGCGAAACCGCTCCATGTCGGCCTTGGCGCGGCGCCGGTTGAACGACCCGCCGGGGATGTTCTTCCAGTCCTCGTCGAGCAGCACCACGCTCTGCACCGCCGGCCGCTCGGCGGCCAGCTTTTGTTGGAATTCCAACAAGTTTTCGATGTCGGCGCCCTCGAAGATCGCGGTGTCCGACTTGATGAGCTCGCTCTCGATCCCGTAGACCTTCTCCTGCGCGAGCTCGCGGGTCGTGTCGAGGATCGCGCGCTGCTCGCGCTGCGCCACGTCGCTCGACAGCCGGTAGCTGTAGTACGCGAGCCCCGCAGCGGCGAGAAGCACTGCTGGAATCAGTACATAGACCAACAGTTGGCGCCGCATGCCCAATCGGATGGTAGCCCAGTCAGGGGATGCCTGCGCCCGTTGCGTCCGGATGCCAGCTGTGTTAGGACGCTAACTGACCGCATCGAAAGGCCTCCGGATTGGCGCTGTGAACGGGGTTTTCGGTGTAGTTTCAGTCCTTTGGGGTGCTTTTGGGCCCCTGGGTCCGCGGGATGGAGTCCATCTTCGAAAGCGAATCTGAGGGGGTAGGCAGCGATATCGAGGCCTACTGTCCGAGTCCCCGGTGCAAAGCTGATACCAATCACACGGTTATCAGCAAGTACGAGGACGAAATCCGGCGCGTGCAATGCGTCGTGTGCGGGGATGTCCACGCCTATCGGAAGCCCCGAGGCGAGGCCTACGACGAGCCCATCGAGCCGCCGCAGCGCAAGTTCAAGCGCAAGCCGTCGTGGGAAGTCTTCATGGCCAACACGACGGACAAGGACATGGAGACGTGTCGTCCGTACTCCATCCGCGACACCTACGTCGAAGGCGACCTGGTCTCGCACCCCAAGTTCCACGTCGGCTTCGTGAGCGAGCTTCTCCCCGACAACAAGGTCGAGGTCACGTTCCGCGACGAGCGCCGGATCCTGGTCCACAACCGGGCCGACCTCGCGTCGCGGATGCCGGCCGTCGCCGAGATGCCGGTGCCGCGCCCGGAAAAGAAGCGGCGAAAGAAGAAGCGCAAGGCCGTCGCCGCCGGCGCCCCGGTCCCCGGCAGCCACATGAACCTCGACGAGAAGACGGCGGCCGCCGAGTACGCCGCCAAGCTCAAGCTCATGAGCGAGCGCGAAAAGCTGGCGCTCAAGCTCGAGGCCGAGAAAGAGCGCGCCAAGGCCGAGCGCGAGGCCGAAAAGGTTCGCCGCGAGCAAGAGCGCGAGGCCGAGCGGATCCGCAAGCAACAAGAGCGCGAGCGGATCGTCGCCGAGAAGGAAAAGGAAAAAGAGCGCGAGCGCCTTCGCCGCGAAAAAGAGCGCGAGAAAGAGCGTGACCGCAAGGCCAGGGAGCGCGAGCGCCTGCAAAAGCAGCGCGAGCGCGAGCGCGAAAAGGCGCGCAAGCAAAAACAGCGCGAGCGCGCCGCAGCGCAGCGCGATCGCGAGCGCGAAAAGCGCGACCGCGAGCGCGAAAAGGCGCGGGAGCAAAAACAGCGCGAGCGCGAAAAGGCGCAAAAGGAGCGCGAGAGGATCAA
>DASWGX010000542.1:0-7554 GCA_036393455.1 Polyangiaceae bacterium | reverse complement strand
CGCGAGCAACGCGAACTTCTGCGAAATCTCCGCTATTCGAGAACCGTCGATCAACGTCACGCTTCAGCGTTTACCCAATGCACCGTTTCCATTGGGTTTCCATGCTCTCGGTTTCCATTATTTTCGGACGCCGCCTAAGCTCCTAGGGCGTCGCCGCTTCGCTCTCTCCGGCTCCGAGCAGCGCGCCGCGTTCGGCCAAATCAGCGAGGAGCTCCGCGGTTCCCCGGATCATCGGAGCTTCCAGAGCTACCCCGAGCTCGGCAGCTGACTCGCGGAGGCTAGCCCCGAGCGTTTCGCCGCGCAGCAATCGGCGCAAAATGGCGGCCGCCGCCGGAGAGAGCTCGAGATACCTCACCTCGTGCGCGGGGCTCCGGTAGACGAACAGATCCACCGGCGTGGGATCGGGATCGGAACGATCGTCGAGATCGTCGCGCAGGCGGTGCACGGCGTACGTGTAGTGAACGAGCCGCGACGCCTCGGTGAAAAGCAGCCGAGCTTCGATGCCGAGCTCGCCGAGCTCGCGCGGAGCTTCGAGCGGCTCGGTCGAGCCGACCTCGATGTGCAGCGCTTCGTGGCGCGCCAGCTCGTGAGCGTAGGGCATGACGCGGGGATCCTGCGCCCAGTGCGGTTCGCAAAAATCGAGGAACTCTCCTATTACCGCACGCAGGTACCGCGTCGTCGGCCGGCCCGCTTCGGTAAAGCGACCGAAGTATTCTTCGAACACGTCGCCGAGCCTTGCGATGGTGCGCGGGATCGCGATGCGCAAGGCTCCGCGCAGCGTGTTTCTGACGAGCTCCCGGTACACACCCAGGCGACGGATCTCTCGATCGCGAATTCTGCGGGCGTCGGCGCCGGACACCCCGTGACGTTCGAGCCACGCTTCCACCGCTGCTTCGTCGTCGAGCTCGATGCCCCGGCCCAGCACGAGCTCCGCGAGCGCGCTCTCAAGCGCCGACTGCATTCGCTCTCCTCGACGAGGCGCTCGGCGAAGAGCGCGCCTCGATGCGCCCGGGAAGCGGAACTGACCGCAACGTGAGAGCAACTCGGGGCGCGCTAGCGAGGGCGCGACTACCCGCAGGTGCCAGCGCCGCAGCTGCCGCTGGCACCGGCAGACTTCTTCGCTTTGGGTTTGGCCGCCGGCTTCGGTTCCGCGGGGGAAGGGGCCGCGGCCTCCTCCGCACCGGCAGCGGACTCGCCCTCCGCGGCGGTGTCCGTGTGGTCCGCGGCGTCGGGCGCGGCCGTGTCCGCGGCGGGAGCGTCGCCGAGGTCACCCGGCTCGTCCATTCCCGCGGACTCTTCCGGCATTTGCTCGGAAGCGGACGCGGCGGGAACCTCTTCGGCCTGAACGGGACTCTCCGGAGGCTCTTGTGCTCCGCCGCAGGCAATCGAACCCGCGGCACCGAGCGCCGCCAATGCGGCGGCAAAGTGTTGAAACGACAATTTCTGGTGCATGGTGAAACTCCTGGAACCGAGGTGCGTCCACGAGGGGAAGGAACGAGCGCGGGTTTTCGATCCGAGAGATTTATGTCCCTGCTGCGCAAAGGTTTCATGGATTCGACGGTCGTCTTCGCTCGGGCCGTCGGAGCGACAACGGGGCGGGACAACCGTTCAGCGCTCCAAGCCTTTTTCGACCGCTTTTCTCGACCGCTTCTTGCCCGAACGCGAACTCACCGCCCGTAGTCCGCGTCCCGAATCTGACGCTACGCGACCGACGACGTCACGCCATCTTCACGCGCTTGGGCAGGCGCCGGCCACGCATCACGACCTGATACTCCGAGATCTCGAAGTCTTCTTCCAGAGAGCCGACCTTCTTGACCTCGAGCTTGTCCCACGGAACGTCGAAGATGCGCCCCGTGGCTTCATCGACGAAGTGATGATGGGGCGAAAGGTTCGGGTCGAACACCACGCGTCCCTCCGCGAGGACGAGCTGCCGCAAGAGCCCCCTGTTCACGAACAGGTTCAACGTGTTGTACACGGTAGCGCGCGAGAGCACCGGCAGCGTTTTCTTCACCTTGGTGAAGACGCGATCCGCGGAGGGGTGCTCGTCGGTGGACAATACGTATTCGCCTACGGCAACTCGCTGTGCCGAGGGCTGAATGCCATGGCGCGAGAGCTGCGCGATCACGTTGTCATGGGGCATGGATTGGCTAGACGTCGTCTAAGTCTATGGGTTGGTCGGGGCGATGGCCCTCGCGTCTTCTCAGAGTAGCACTCTCGACGCTCAGGGAAACACCAAAAAAACACGCTGGAAGCAGCGTAGCCTGCAACCGGGGCGGGGCACTTGCGCTCGAGCGTGTATACTGGAGCGCCATGTGGATGAGCGCCCGTGTGACCAGCGCTGCGCTCGGCTTTTTTGCCTGCTGCGCGGCATGTAGCTCCTCGGGACCGGGAAGCTCGCGCCCGCGAGGAGCCGCAAGCAGCAGCGGCAACGGCGGCGGCGCGAGCATTGGAGGGGCGGCATCCACCGCCTCCGGAACGACCTCTACGGGTGAAACCGGCTCGGTGACATTGCCTGGAGGCAATGGTGGCGGAGGTGCCGGCGGCGGCTGCAACGACCTCGAAGTCACCTTCGAAAAGGTGGTGCCCACGGTCGCGCTCCTGGTCGATCGGTCCCAAAGCATGTTCTTCGACGGTTCCGTCTCCGTGCGAGAGATGCTTTGGGACCCCCTGTACTTCGCTTTGATGGACCCGAGCGGCGTCGTGATGCCGCTCGAAAACGAGGTTCGTTTCGGCTTCACCGCCTATAACTCGATCGACCCGGATCCGGCCTGTCCCGCGCTCACGAGCGTGGCGCCGAAGCTCGGCAACCACGCGGACATCGATGCGGCCTACACCGCCGCTGGAATGACTCCGGACAACTACTACAAGTGGGACACGCCGACGGGGGAGTCCATCAATCTCTTGGTTCCCGAGCTGCTCGCCGATCCCGACCCGGGCCAGAAGTACATCTTGCTCGTCACCGACGGCAATCCGGACACCTGCACGCGGCGCGATCCGCAGTGCGGCGCGGGCTTGTCCATCGACGCCGTGCAAAAAGCGTACGCCGCCGGCATCGCGACCTTCGTGGTGGGCATCGGCGACATCGTGACCGGCGCCGACGACGGGTGCTGGGGGCGCTGCGGCGTCGAGCATTTGCAGGACCTGGCGAACGCGGGCACCGGGCAGCCCGTGCTGCGCAACACGAACCAGGATTTCATCAACACCTGCACCGACAAGGACAACACGGGCGCGCCGATCTACATCGGTGAGTACGTCGACGACCCAGCTCTTTCGGGGAGCGCGCCGTACTATACGGCATCCGATCCCGCGGCGCTGCAAACGACGCTGGCCGAGCTGATTGCTCAGGTTCGAAGCTGCAGTTTCGAGATGAACGCATTGGTCGATCTGGAGCTGGCGAACCTCGGCACGGTCAGCATCGACGGCGCGCCCGTCAGCTACGAAGACCCGAACGGCTGGCGCATGGCCAACGAATACACGGTCGAGCTCGTGGGCGGGGCCTGCGAACAGATACAGGGCGATTCGCAGGGGCTCTTCATCAGCTTCCCGTGCGAGATCAAGACGCCGCGCATTCGCTGAGAGCTCCGCGCGCGGCGCAAGAATACCGGCAGCCGCGGCGTGGCGGTTTCACTCCGCAAATGCGTCGTGGTAGCCCGCGTCCTCGATCGAGAGGGCAGAAGCGGTGTGAAGCAAGGGCCGCTGACAGTCGAGCATCACCGCGAGCTCATCCGTCGTCTTTTTGCCGATACTCGCTTCGTAGGCGCCGGGATGCGGCCCGTGCGGGACACCCGCGGGATGGTGCGACACGCTTCCCGCGCTGATGCCTCGCCGCGACACGAAATCTCCGCCCGCGTAGAACAAGACTTCGTCGACGTCGACGGAGCTGTGCGGATACGGGCACGGTATCGCGCCGGCCCCGAAGTCGAGCGGCCGCGGGACGAAACTGCACACCAGGGCGCCCGACGCCTGGAACGTCGCGTGGACGGTCGGAGGTAAATGGACGGCGCCGACCTTGGGCTGGAAGCTCGCAATGGGAAACGCGAACGGGTACACGCTGCCGTCGAAGCCTACGACGTCGAGCGGCGAAGCCCGAAACTCGAAGCCGTGGAAGACGCCGTTGCGCTTGACCACGACGTGGCGCAAGCCCTCGTCCAGGGGACCGACGAAGCGGGGGCGCCGAAAGTCGCGGTGGCAATAGGGCGCGTCCATCCTGAGCTGTCCCACGTCGTTGCGAAACGCCGGAGGGAGACCGACGCCGCCGTGGCACTCCACACGAAGCCAAAGGCTCGGCGTGGAGCCCGGAATGAAGCGATGCACGACGCCCTTGGGAACGACGACATAGTCGCCCGCGCGGTACTCGAGGTCCCCGAAAACGCTCCTCAGCGTGCCCGTCCCCTGGTGAACGAACAAGAGCTCGTCGGCGTCGCCGTTCGAGAAGTACGCGGGGTCCTCGCATTCCGCCCGTGAAATGGCAATGACCACGTCTTCGTTGAACAGGAGCGGCACTCTGCCGTCGACCGGCGCGACGGCCCCGGACGACGGCAGCTCGAACGTCTTGAAGTGGCGCCGCGCGAGCGGACGCTGTTCGCCGGAGCTCGGAAGCGGCCATCCGTGCGAAGTGGGCACCGAGCGCGCCTCGTGCGGGCGGCGCTGGTGATAGAGCAGCGTATAGCCGCCGTCGAAGCCGCGCCGGGTGAAGCACTCCTCGTAGATGAGCTTGCCGCTCGCCGTCCGAAGCTCGGTGTGGTGCTTCGGCGGAATTTCTCCCGCCGCCATTCGATCGAGCATCAGCTCTGCCCCTGGTCGGCCGGAGGCGGACCAGGCCGCTGCTCGCGCTCGATACTCTCGAACAGCGCGCGGAAGTTGCCGGCGCCGAACCCCTGATCGCCCCTGCGCTGGATGATCTCGTAAAAAAACGGGCCGGCCTCGGGAGATCCATAGAGCCCCGCCGAATCCTTGAGGAAAATTTGGAGCAGGTAGCCGCCGCCGCGGTGTCCGTCGACCAGGATCTCGAGCTCTTCGAGCGTCGATAGCGGCTCGAAGAGCTCCGAGATGCCGAGCCGCTTCAGCCGCCCCGGGAGCAGCTCGTAGTACGACGCCGGCGTCGGCATGAACTCGACGCCGCGCGCCCGCAGGCCGCGCACCGCGGTAACGATGTCGTCGACCGAAAGCGCGACGTGCTGAACGCCGTCGCCGCGGTGCTGCTCGTGAAACACGTTGATCTGCGATTCCTTGAAGTTGGGCCGGTACGGCTCGTTACAGGCGAACTTGGTAGCGGATTTCGGGTCGTACATCACGACGGACCTGAGACCGGAACCCGCGTCGCGGTGTGCGACGTCATCGGTGTGGAACTCGACGTCCCAAAAACGCTCGAAGCCGAGAACGTGCTCGAGCCAGAGCAAGGTCGGTGACATGGTCTCGAAATTCGCCGTGACGTGATCGAAGGCGCGAAAGCCGAACGCGTTGCCTCCGTCACGCGCGGTACGGCGAAGACCGGGGTAGAGCTCGTAGCCGCCGCGGCGCTCCACGAAGCGGAACGTGGTGTCGCCGAACGGCGTCGTGATGGAGAAGGTGCGGAAGCTCGCCTCCCCCTCGCGGGTCGTCTCGATATCCGTAATAGGCGTGCCGCCGCGACATTCGAGCTCCGAAAAGCAGTGCTCGATGTCCGACACCTCGAACACCAGGCTGCCGACGCCGTCGGGGTGCTTTCTCAGAAACCGATCGGCGCGACCTCCATCTCCGACCGGGGACGAACAGACGACGCGGCAGGCCCCGGCTTCGAACACCACGGAGCGCTGATGCCCGCCTTCGGTCAAGCGCTCGTCGCTCTTCGCGACTTCGACATAGTCCATGCAGTTCGAGTAGAAGCGCCGGCTCCGCTCGAGATCGTGCACGTAGTAGTGAATCGCTTCGATGCGCTGAATTCCCAGGGGCGCCTTGGACGTCATGGCCTACCGCCAAGTGTTCCACCCGGGCAGGGCGGGCTCAAGGCGGTGCGCTACGCCACGATTTCCGCATCCGGCTGCGCCTCGGGCCTCGAGTCCCGGAAAGCGTCGAGGCGCAGGCACTCCACCTCGACGCGGCAGAGCGTGGGATAAACGTCGGTGGTCACGCCGAAACGGCGTGCGGAGTACAGCTGCGGCACCAGGCACACGTCGGCCACGCTGGGGGCGTCGCCGACGAGAAAGCTGCCGCTGTGCGCCTCTGCGGCGCGCTCGAGCGCGCCGAGGCCCCGGCCGATGAAATGCCGAAGCCATTGCTTCCGGTCGAGCTCCGGCGCCGCCCGTTCCAGATGTCGAAGAACGCCACTGTTCTGAAATGGTTGGATGCCGCTGTTCACGATCTCGGCGAGCGAGCGAGCGGCCGCTCGGGCCAGCGGCTCGGACGGCAAGAGGGGCGGCTCCGGGTGAAGTTCTTCCAGGTATTCGATGATCGCCAGGGACTGGGTCAGAAAGACCGGCGCGGGAGGCGGCGAGAGCTCGAGCACCGGCACCTGACCGAGCAGGTTCTTCGCCAGGAAATCGGCGTGGTGCTGCTCTCCGCCGTCACGCAGCAAATGGACGGGCATGACGTCGTGTTCGATGCCTTTGTAGGCGAGTGCAATGCGTACCCGCCAAGCGGAGCTGCTGCGCCAATACGTGTAGAGCTTCATGGCCTTGCCTCGCATCCTCCTCACGCCTGGACGACTCGCTGCTCCAGGCTTCCGAAAATGTCGTGACCGTCCGAGTCGAGCATTTCGATGCGAACCGTGTCCCCGACGCGTAGAAAAGCCGTCGTGGGAGCTCCAGTGTCGAGGATCTCCTGGACGCGGCGTTCGGCGAGGCACGATACGCCGCGAGCGCGATCGGCGTTGCTCACGGTGCCGCTGCCGAGGATCGTACCGGCCGTGAACGCGCGCGTCTTGGTCACGTGAGCGATGAGATCGAAGAACGAAAAGTGCATCTCGCCAGCCTCCGGGTCCCCGACCAAGACACCGTTCTGCGACGTGCGGAGCCGGAGGTACACCCTGCCGTCGCGAAAATGCGGGCCGAGCTCATCGGGGGTGACGGCGAACGGCGAGAACGCAGTGGCCGGCTTCGACTGGAAGAAGCCGAAACCCTTCTTCAGCTCGGCCGGCACGAGGTTTCGGTAGGTGACGTCGTTCGCCAGCATGAGCAAACGCACGTACTGCTCTGCCTCGGCGACGGGCACTGCGCGCGGCGTGTCGCCGAGTACGACGCAGACTTCGGCTTCGAAATCGAGCCCCCACGCGGAATCTGGCAAGACAATGGCGTCGCGCGCACCGAGCAGCACGCCGGAGCCGCCCTGATAGACCAGCGGCTCCGTCTCCAGCCCCTCGGGCGGCTCGGCACCGCGCGCGCGCCGGACCAGCACGATGTGATTCAAGTACGCCGAAGCGTCGATCCATTCGTACGCGCGCGGCAGCGGCGGCGCGAGCGCCGCAATGTCGAGCGGCTCGCCGGAGACGCGACCCGAATCGAGCGCGAGCGCGAGCTCCGCGAGCGCCGGCGCGGCGCGTTCCCAATCGTCGAGCGCAGCTTGGAGCGTCGAAACCAC
>DASWGX010000541.1:0-9957 GCA_036393455.1 Polyangiaceae bacterium | reverse complement strand
GAGTCCGCGAGCTCGAGAGCCCGCGCAAACGTCGCGACGGGCTCGCTCATGGTGCCGTCGTCGTCATCGTCGCCGTCGGGTGAGACGAAGACGCTGAGGTCGTCCGAGACGAGGCAAGGCTCGTCGCTGGGGCTCGCGGTGGTGTCGCAATCCGAGCCCATGCCGCCGGTGCCGCCTTCGCCGCCGTCGGCGACGCCGCCGGTGCCGTCCATGCCGGCGCTGCCCGTGGTGCTGGTGCCGTTGATGCCGCCTGCGCCGGATGGGGTGCCGCCGGTGGTGTTGCCGCCGCTGCCCGCTACGCCGCCGTCACTGCCGCCCGTCCCTGTCGCGCCGGTCGCGCAGTTGCCGAGTTCTTCGCAGGTGCTGGCCGTGGAGCAGGCGGGGAAGGCGGCGCCAAGGGCGGCAGTGGCGATGACGACGGCGATGAGGTGGAGCGACGGGGATTCGGTTTTTGGTGGTTGCATCAGAAGGTCCCGTAGAGCATGAGGCGGCTGCCGTCTTTTTGGGCAACGGGGAAGAGGCGAAGGGCGGCGCTGGAGTCGGTCGTCTTGGAGGGCCAGGCAAGCCAGGTGACCGCTGTGGCCACGCCCGCGACGATGCCGGCGCCGAAGGAGATGTTGGCCAGGCGCGCGGCGTCGTTCCGGTCGTCGAGTTTTTCTTCGAGCTCGCGGCAGACGGGCGCGGTCGAAGCGTTCGCGCAGGGGTTTTGGCCGAGCTCGGCTTCGGCACGCCGGCGTAGGTCTTCGGCGTCGGCGTTGGCTGAGCTTCTGTTGATTGCAAAGACGATTCCGGCCGTCACCGCAATGGTGGTGACCGCCACGCCGGTCCACAAAACAACGGGCCGCGCGCTCGAGGCAGGCCGGGGCTCGCGAGGCGGTGGCGTCATGTCGGTCGCGTGCGGCGTATACTCCGGCCCTGTCGAAGCCGAGGCTGGGCGGAGCCGGAGCGTCACGACGCGTCCGTCGCCGGGTCTGGCCTCGAAGGTTTCATCGGCAGGCTCGAATCCGGCGGCTCGCGCGCTGATGCTGTGCGAGCCCGGCTCGACGTAGAGGTCGAAGCCGAGCGGAGCGCTGCCCACCGTCTTGCCGTCCACGGTGATCTCTGCGCCTTCGGGCTCGACGGTAACGCGCACGACCGTGACGTGCTGCTTGGCGCGGTCCAGTATGTCGCGCGCGCCCTGGACCACCCCGGGTTTTTCTCGCGGCGGCAGATGTCGCAAGCCCCAGTCGACGTGCTCGGCGGCTTCTCGATGGCGCTCCAGATGCAGCTCTGCCTGGCCCAGGCTTACCGCGACGTCGTACGTTTGCTGTTCGGCCCAGAGCTCGGAGAAGATTCGGTGCGCCTGCGGCCAGTTCTTTTCTACCATCGCCTTCAAGCCCGCGTCGTATGCCGTGCGGCGTGCGTCGAGGTCTTGCGCCGCGCCGGGTAGCGCAAGCGAAGACAGAAAAAGCACCATCGCTACGATCACTGGGCTCCTTCGCATCATCGTCTTGCTCATTCGCGCAGCATCACGGGCGTGTCGATGTCCGGCTGGCTCGGCTTGTTCGGCGCCCCGCTGGAGACGGCAGCTTCGGGCGTCGTGCCGGACCTGGTAGGTGGATCGGCTGCGTGTCGCCGAGCCGCGAATGGGGCTTTCGGCGCGGGCGGCGCTGCTCGCAACAGCGTCTTCGGCGGCGGCGAGGCTCGGTCTGGGGACTCTGCTGGCGGCGGCCGTGTCGGCTCGGCCTCGCGCTGGCCCGGCCTCTCCACCGTTTCCCCCACCGGCAAAGGGTCGGCCGTTTCTTCCGCTTCCGGCACCTGCTCGGCCTGGACGGGCTCCGGCGTGCTCGCCTGACCCTTGCCCTCTGCGCTGACCCGGCCCGCTTCGCTTGTTGGCGCCTCTTTGCGGGAGCGCAACATCGCAACGACCAAGAGCACCGCGGCGCCGAACACGACGCACGCGACGATGAACGCCGCGCCCGATTTTCTCAGAGTTGCTTGGGCGGTGCCGGCGGTTGGCACGCGCTGTCTTTCCACGACCGCCGTTTCCGCATCCGGCGACGCCGCCGGCAATTTCTTGAGCTCGGGGTTCCGTTCCCGTTTGGAGTCCGGCGTTTCCAAGGGCGTGGGCTTCGCACCGCTCTCCCCCCTTTCCGCGTCCACGGCCGCTTTCCCAGCGGGCGCCCCTGGGGTGGGCGCCCCGGGGGCCTCGGCGGTTTTCCCACCCGGCGCTTGCAAGTCACCGTCGGCCAGCTTGGGCACGTTCAGCTTCAAGAGTTCCGCCCTGAGCTCCGGCGGCATCGTCTTGACTGCGTAGTGTCTCGGGTCGAGCGCATCCATGCCCTTCCGCTCGCCAGCGCTGCCGGCATCTGCACCGGTCTTTTCGGGTGCGGCAGGTGCGTTCTTCTCGTCCGTCATGGTCGTTAGGTTCACGGCAATGTGGATCGTCGCAGGGTCATCGGTCGAGGGTCATTCAAAGGTCATTCAAAATAAGGGCGTCGTAATGTCGATGGGCTTCGAAGTCGACGAGGCCCGCGGAGCGGGAGCGCGCCCGGCCTTGGTCGCGTCTTTCGACGGCGCGGTGTCCTCGTCAGGGAAGGCCCAGTCGGTAATGAAGGGGCTCCGGGCTTCCTTGGCCGGCGGTGTCTCGCTCAGCGGGTAGTCGTCGGAATCGTAGTAGATGGAGCTTTCTCCGGCGCTCGGTGAAGCGGGCTTTGCCCGTTTCTTCCGCGCAGCGGCCGGCTGTCGCGCGGGGGGCGCCGGCGCTGGGGCGGCCGCGCTTCGCGTGGGCTCTGCCGGTTGTTCTGCCAGGGCGACCTCCGGGGTTTCCGGGTCATCCGATGCGGCTCCGGGCGCCGTCGGCCCTCTGGGCTCCGCGCTGGCGAGGGAGCCCACGGTGTGCTCCTGGGCCGCGGAGGCGGGCGCTCTCTCCGAGACACCCTGAAGTGACGCAATGAAGAACCAACCGAGGCCTACAGCCGCGAGCGTCGCTCCGAACGCCAGGGCAAACGGCCAGAACGGCGAACGGCCCTGCTCGGGCTCGGAGCTCGGCGCGGAGCTCGGCGCGGGCTCGGAGTGCACACCCGACACCGTCCGCGAGAAAGATCGATCGGTGACGCCTTCGGTCGGCGGCCGTGCGGGAGCTGCCTCCGGCAGAGCGTTCACGCCGATCGTCGGCTCCGACGCCTGGGTCCGAAGAGCGGGCTCTTGCTGCGGCACCGGCGCCGGGCTCCTTGCGCCGCCGCCGGCTTTCGCGAGCGTTACCGCTATCGGTTCGGCCTCGGCCCCTGCGGCCGCGTGCTTGCGAGCTCGCTCCGTTTCCTCCGCCGTCATCGGAGTCCGGACTCTGCGGCCCTCTCTCGGCAGCGTGCGCAGCAACCGCGAGAGCGGCTCGCCAATGGCCTGCAAGAACTCCTGCATCGACGCGAAGCGCTGATCGGCGCTTTTGGCCGTGCTCCTGCGGATGAGCCACGCGACGTCGTCCGGCACGCCCTCGGCATGCTCCTCGATGGGCGGCGTGACGACCGAAATCTGCCGCCATGCCAGCGCCTGGAAGTTCACTTCCCCCGCCCCGATCATGATGGGGTGAACCCCGGCCAGCATCTCGAACAGCATCAACCCGAGCGCATACACGTCCGACCGCACCGTGACGCCGAGGCCCTGAAGGTGCTCGGGCGCCATGTAGAGCAACGTGCCGTGGAACACGTCCTTGTTGGTCGTTTCCATGCCCGGCCCGAGAAACTTGGCGATGCCGAAGTCGAGCACCTTGACCTTGCACCCGGGCAGGACGAACACGTTGTGCGGCTTGAGATCTCGGTGGATCACGCCGAGCGCGTGCGCGGCCGTGACTCCCTTGGCGATCTGCTCGGCGATGAGGAGGGCCTCGACGACCGTGAGCCGGCCGAGGGCCGCCATCATGTCGACGAGCGGCATGCCGTCGAGCCTCTCCATCACGATGTACACCATCCGATCGCCGATGGTGCCCGCGTTCATGACGCGTACGATGTTCGGGTGCTCGAGGCGGTAGAGGAGCTTCGCCTCCCCCTGGGCACGCCGAAACAAGTCCCGCCCCTCCGGGCTCGGAATGATCTTGATGGCGACCGCCTCCTCCAGGAAAACGTCGTAGCAGTCGTACACGAAGGCTTGGCCACCCCGCCCGAGCAGCCCGCGCACCTCGTACTTTTCGAGCACTCGCTCGCCGACCTTCAACGGGCCTTCGTGATCTTCCCCGGACATCATGGGCGCGGGCCGGAGCTTACTACGAAATAGATCATCAATGCGACCAAGAGGCCGATCAACACGCCGAGCGCGATTGCCCGCGTCGGACGTCTGTGTCGAGTAGCTCTTTTCGCACTCCGAGCCCCGCCTTCTCTCGTCGGACGCGACCGCTCGGCCGGCGAAACTCGTTTCGTCTCACCCACGCGAACCGCCCGGGCTCGGTCTGCCTCCGCGCGGGCCGCACCTTGGCTTGCCAGCGTTCGGATCAACTGCGCAACATTGTCCATGGGCGGGACGGGCAGCGGCGCCGCGCGTTGGGGTCCCGCCACGGGCCCTTCTCCACTGAATTCCGCTCGCGGCGCGTCCCCCGACGGGGCCACGGAAAGAAGACGAACCGTTCGCTCTACGATCCCCGCGTGTACCCTCAGCGTCTTTTCCCAGATTTCTGCGCCGAGCAGCGCTTCGCCTGCCGCACGGAGCACTGCGCCTAGCTCCGCGGCGGTTGAAAAACGATCTGCGGGGTCCTTGTTGAGCGCCTTTAGCACGGCGTGCTCGACAACCCGTGGCACATGCTCTCGCGCGTAGCGCGAAGGAGCAATCGGCCCCTCGGTGACGTGAGCAGCCAAGACCGCGCCCACGGTCGTCGCGTGATCGAACGGCCCGCGACCTGCCAGCATCGCGTAGAGAACAAGTCCGACCCCATAGATGTCCGCCCGATGATCAACCCGTTCCCCACGCGCCGCCTCGGGGCTGATGTAACGCGGCGTGCCGACGACGTGTCCCGTTCCCGTTGGAACCACCAGCGGATGAATGGCACCCTGCCCGTGGTCGGCGAGCACCCGCACGGATCCGAAGTCCAGCATTTTGAGGGTGCGCTCTCCATCCGGCAGGTCTTGCAGGAAGAGATTGGCTGGCTTGATGTCCCGGTGAACGATCCCGAGCTCGTGCACCGCCTCGAGCGCCGAACAGAGCTCGCAGGCGAACACCAACGTATCCAACACGGGCAGCGCACCGCGAAGCGCGAGCTCCTCCTCCAGCGTGCGGCCCTCCAAGTATTCCATGACCAGAAACGGCGTCCCGTCCCGCGTATGTTCGAAGTTCCAGACGGAGACGACGTTCGGGTGCGTCAACCCCCCCAGGGCCTGCGCCCCAAGACGGACCCGGTCCACGTGCTGGGGATTGCCGGCGAGTGCCTGGTGCAATAGCTTCACCGCGAACGGCCGGCCGAGGTCCCGGCGTTCCACGAGGTACACCAGGCTCGTCCCACCCTCCCCCAACGGGCGGATGAGGCGATACGGCGTCCCTTCGAACGGATCAGGGGGCGGCGGGGGGATGTCTGGCGGGTCCCGAGACACGGCTACTAGAGTAGTCGAGGGTTTCGAGGCGGATGTTGCTCGAAAAGTGCACGGCGGTTCACGAAAACCGCCAAGGCGCCTAGATGGCCAAAGCGCGAGGATGCGAAGGCGCCGGGACTTGACGGATAGAAGACGGCCGACGCCCATCCGTGCCCTCGCAACAGCACCCCTTGGCGCCTTGGCAATTCAGGTCACTTGGTCCGTGTGAATCCTGTCTCGCGCAAGCCGACGGCCTGATAGGGCCCCTGACCGGCGTAGTACTTGTAGAGGACCGAAACAGCCGAGGAAGCGATGGGCCTGAAGTCCATTGGGAGCCGCTGCGCAAGCGCGGACGTACCGTGACCGATCACAGCGACCTCGATCGGGTCATCAGCACCGCGGAAGCGTGCGAGCGCCGCGCGCGTTCCAATGTCCGCCAGCGCGGGCACCGCAACTCGCGCCGCAGCCGAGGCGCGGCGCGCCTCGGCAAATCCTCTGGCGAGGCTGGCGACACGGCGCGGCAGCCCGATTCCACCCAAAATCAGCTGAGACGGCTCCGATGCAGCTCGCCAAATGTGTCGCATGAGCAGCGGCGATGCTCGCCAAAACCCTCTCTTCCCCTCGAGAACGGCGCGGTCGTCGTCCGCGGCCCGCTCAACTCCCGCAAGGATGCTCCGATTCCTCGAGAAGTGAGCTATCTCGGCGTAGACGAGCCCTGCGAGAGCGTCCTCTCCCTGGTTTCTGAAGTGTCGGGCCACGCCCAACAGGCCCTCGAAGGCGGGTTTGACCTCCACGCTGTCGGAAATGGACAGGAGCACCCCCAGTGTGCCCCCGCCCAAACAATCTCGAATGCGATCGATAGCGACGCTCGATAGTTGCTCGCGGAGCCCGACTTTGGTGTTGATCTCGCCCGTATCCGGGCACGATTTCACGAGCCGCACCACGACGACCGTGTGGAGCCGCGGCAGGTGCTCCGTCGCAATCGACTCACCCGCGGGCTCGGGCGCCGGCAACTCCTCGAGGCCTCCGAATCCGAAGAGGCCTTGAAGACCTGCGGCGGGGCGGGCTGAATCGAAGACAGCGGCCACGCTCGCCGGCGCGATCGCAGCTGCCGTACCAAAGACGAGGAACGCAGCCACTGCAGGTTTGATCTTCATGGAGAGTAATTATCGCACATCTCGCAAGCTCCCCGGCGTAACGTGTTCGCAACTCCGCGTGACGCTCCGCGCCATTGCCGCAACGCGGCGTCCGCTCCGAGTTACCCCCAATATCCCCACCAAGAACCAATGCCCCTTGGCGCCTTGGCTCTCGCCACTCTTGACGCAACCGCCCGAACCTGATGCCTTCGAAAGCGTCGATCCCAATGCACACGCTCGCCAATCGGCTCGCTTCACTCGAAGACCTGATCGCTAACCCTCGCTACCGCCCCCTCGAGCGCCTCGGCGCGGGCGGCATGGCCGAGGTGTACCTCGTCGAACACACGACTCTGGGCCGTCGAATGGCGCTCAAACTCATGAGGGAGAATCTTGCGACGCGGTCTGACGCCGCCGAGCTCGCCGAGCGCATGCGCCTCGAAGCCCAGGCCGCGGCGCGTCTGATACATCGGAACGTCGTCGCCGTGACGGACTTCTGGGTGCCAGGCCACGGACGGCCCTGCATCGTCATGGAATATCTGCAAGGACGAACCGTGGCCGAGCGTCTTGCCGCGCAGGGTCGCCTCGACGTCGCCGATGCCATTGCGCACGCTTGCGAGGTCGCGTCGGCGCTCGACGCCGCCCACTCGCTCGGCATCGTGCATCGTGACATCAAGCCCGATAACCTGTTCCTCGACGAAACGAGCCGGCGAAAGCCCGTGCTCAAGGTGCTCGATTTCGGCGTGGCACGGATTCTGCGCCAAGAGTCGCGGCGGACGCCGGATCCACTTCGGAGCGCGACGCGGAGCGGGGCCATCGTGGGAACGCCCTACTTCATGAGCCCCGAAGCCGCGCGCGGTCAGCGCGTGGACGAGCGCGCCGACATCTACGCCGTGGGCCTTTGTCTCTACATGATGCTCATCGGGCACGGTCCGGGGAATTTCCTCACGCTGCAAACCGGGCCCACGACGGAGGCAGAACCGCCTTCGAAGTACCGACCCGACATGCCGCCGCAACTCGATGGTATGGTCCTTCGCGCCCTTCGAACGGATCGCGCGGAGCGCCACCAGAGCGCGGCGGAGCTGCTCGCCGATCTCAGAAGCCTCCTCCCGAGGCGGCGAAGTCCCTTTGCGTGAACGACCGCTGGTGGACACAGGAAACGCCGTTGCCATGACCGAACCACCCAGCCAAAAAGCCCCGAGCGCGCCGCCGGAAGCCATCGACGTCTTTTGCTCGCCCGGGAGCGCCGATTGGCGCATCTATGTACGGCCCACGCGTCTTCCGCGTGCGCTGCGCCGCTGCCTGGACGAGCACTGGGAAGCCGTCGTCGAAGCGCTCGACTTCGACGACCTCGAAAGGCAGATGGCGAATCATCGCCTCGAGTACCAAAAGCGTCCTTCGACCGCCGGCGGCGTTCAGCTCGTCGGTCACGGACGCGCCGCCGCCGTGATCGCGGCCTGGCTCTCGACGGCCCTGGCCAGCGGCGTGCGCCAGGTCAGCTCCTGATGTTCGAACGCCGCGTGGTGACGACCTTGCGCTTTCTGTAACGGCAAACCGGGCAGCCGTAGCGACGTGGTCCTGTTCGGCTATACACGAATGCGCGCCAGGCATGCGCGGCGGCGCAGAGCCACCAGACTTTGCGCTCCGTACCTCGCTGCACGTCGCGGGGTGTCAGGCGGCCGTTCTTCGTCGGGTGCCATTGCCGTGCAATCGCCGGCTCCACCTTGGCGAGGCAATTCGTGACCGACAGGCTCTGGAAAGGCCGTCAGGGGGCGGCGAACAGATCGCCGGGGGTTCGCAGTCACGCAAGCGTCAATCCCGCGAACGCAGCCAGCGACTCAGCCGTTCGATGGCGCGCGCGTGGAGCCGGGACGCCCACGAGCGGCTCATGCCCAGGCTCTCGGCGATATGACTCAACGGCTCGTCGGCGAAGTAGTGCCGGCGCACGACTTCTGCTTCTTCTTGGGTCAACAGGGTGAGACCCTGCTCCAAAAGATGCAGGAGCTCCGCGTTCGCGACGGCCATTTCCGGGCTCGCCGGTCCCTCCGCCGCGACAGGGGAGCTCGGTCCACGTGCGGACCCCGCAACCCGGTCGATGCTGGCCGCCAGGGCAACCGCGGTGAGGTGCTCGTCGAACAGCCTCTCACTGGCCGGGCTCGCGTCTGCCTCGCGAGCGAAGCACACTTCGGCCGCGCCTTCGCCCAGCGCCGCCGCGTTCGACGCACGCGCCATTTCCGCGAGCAACGCCGGCGGCAAGTCGCCCGAGCGCCGCACGCCATCGTAGACGGCGCCGAGCACGCGGTAGTAGGCGTACCCTTCGAACGGGACACCGCGCGAGCGGTCGTAGCGACACGCTGCATCGAGCAACCCTTCGCGACCCCAACCGACCAGGTCCTCGAGCTCGGCGGCTCGTCCGATCCGATGCCATACCCGCCGCGCCACTCTCTCGACCAGATCGAGCGTCGAATGGAACAGCTCGCGTATCTGCTTCGAGCTCGGCGCGCCGCCTTCGAGATCGCCCACCAGGTCAAACCCCCCTTCAATGCTGAGGCGGTTCGCCTGGGCGGTGCCCCGTCACCTGCCGCACCATCTCCACGAGCACCGGATCGACACGGAGCTCTTCCCGCAATAGCTCCCGGACCCATTGCGCGCGTTCGGCGCCGATCAACGCCTCGAGCGGCTCCACGGCGTGCGCGGCGCGGTCGTCCAAGTACTCATCGAGAGTGAGCTCCCCGGTCCTGAGCCGCGCGAGCGCGTCGCTGCCCCGTTTGCTACCAGGCTTGCTACCAGGCCCGGCATCGCGCTCGGGCGCGAGGTTTCGGTGGCCACCGTTCTCGGGCACGGGCCGAGTCTACTCCAAGCCGCCCTAGAGCCGCACGCTCGCTCGGTAGTCGGGCCGGAGCGAATCGAGAAAGCGGTTTCAAATCGATCGCATAGGTGGAGCTGGGAGCATTCGGCAAGGGGGCACGAATTCGCAAACGGGGGCGACGAGGGTCGGCTCGGTGTCGGGGACTGGGGCAAGGACTGGAAACTGGCTCGGTGCCGGCATGCAGTGGCGGCGACGGAGGCGGTGTCGGGGACAGGACCGGAGCGGCTCGGCTTGTTGGGCCACCCCTCGGTGGTCCCGCAGCAGGGCCGCCCGGTGCGTGGCAGCGGCCGCCCGCGGTCGGTGGAGGCGGCGTGCGCGCCCAATGAGCAGGCCCGCGCCAGCTTCGCTGGCACTGGGGCCTGCATTGCGAGGACCGCATCAGCGGCCCAGCGCGTTGTCCGAGCGCTTCATCTCTCGTTGCCCG
>DASWGX010000540.1:0-14860 GCA_036393455.1 Polyangiaceae bacterium | reverse complement strand
CCCCCCCCCCCCCCCCCGCGGCTCTCAACACCGATCAAGGCTGGCCGGACTCCCGGTGCGCTTTTTCTTCAGCGAGAGCGCGGGTAGAGTGCGGCCCGAGCCGAACCAGGAGCTTTGAACGATGCAAGTACGCGCAGCCGTGGCCCACGCCTCAGGAAAGCCGCTGACGATCGAGAACGTCGAATTGGAGGGCCCTCGGCGCGGCGAGGTGCTGATCGAGCTCAAGGCCACGGGCGTGTGCCACACCGACGAGTTCACACTCTCCGGCAAGGACCCGGAAGGCATTTTCCCCTGCATCCTCGGACACGAGGGCGCCGGCGTGGTCGTGGACGTGGGCCCGGACGTGAAGAGCGTCGAAAAGGGTGATCACGTGATCCCCCTGTACACGCCCGAATGCAGGCAGTGTGAGTTTTGCCTGAACCCGAAGACGAACCTCTGCCAAGCGATCCGAGCTACCCAGGGCAAGGGGTTGATGCCGGACGGAACCAGCCGCTTTTCGCTGGGCGGCACCTCGGTGCTCCACTACATGGGGACATCCACTTTCTCGAGCTACACGGTCGTGCCCGAGATCGCCGTGGCCAAGGTTCGCAAGGACGCGCCGTTCGACAAGATCTGCTACATCGGCTGCGGCGTGACGACGGGCATCGGCGCGGTGATCAACGGCGCCAAAGTCGAACCCGGTTCGAAAATCGTCGTGTTCGGACTGGGGGGCATCGGGCTCAACGTGGTTCAAGGAGCGCGGCTGGTCGGAGCCGACATGATAGTCGGCGTCGACGTCAACCCCGGGCGCCGCGCCATCGCCGAGAAATTCGGCATGACCCATTTCGTCAACCCGAAGGAAGTGGACGGCGATCTGGTCGCTCACCTCGTCAATCTCACCGGCGGCGGCGCGGACTACAGCTTCGAGTGCGTAGGCGACGTCAAGCTGATGCGCCAGGCGCTCGAGTGCTGTCACAAGGGTTGGGGCGAGTCGATCATCATCGGCGTGGCGCCGGCAGGAGCCGAAATCTCGATACGCCCATTTCAGCTCGTGACCGGCAGAGTCTGGCGCGGCACCGCGTTCGGCGGGGCGCGGGGCCGCACGGACGTTCCCAAGATCCTCGATTGGTACATGGACGGCAAGATCAACATCGACGATCTCATCACGCACACGATGCCGCTCGAAAAGATCAACGAAGCGTTCGACTTGATGCACGCGGGCGAGTCGATTCGCAGCGTCGTCACGTATTGAGCTCGGGCCGCGCGGTGGAACCATGTCCTTCGAACGCCTCGACGAGTACGCGTGCTTCGACGGCACGCAGGGCTTCTACGCGCACGCTTCGGAAACACTGAACTGTCGCATGCAGCTGGGCGTATTCGTGCCGCCGGCGGCTCGAAGCGGGCCGGTGCCGGTGCTGTACTTCCTCTCCGGCCTGACCTCTACCGAGCAGAACTTCACGACCAAGGCCGGCGCCCAGCGCTACGCGGCCGAGCACGGCCTGATCTTGGTGGCGCCGGACACGAGCCCGCGCGGCTTGAACCTTCCCGGCGAGGACGACGCTTGGGACTTCGGCAGCGGCGCGAGTTTCTACGTCGACGCGACACAGGCGCCGTGGAACCGTCACTACAAGATGTACAGCTACGTGACGCGCGAGCTACCGGAGCTCGCGGCCCGCTATTTTCCGGTGGATCCGGAGCGCCAGGGGATCAGCGGCCACTCGATGGGTGGTCATGGCGCCCTGGTGTGCGCGCTCAGGAATCCCGAACGGTTTCGGTCGTGCTCGGCGCTCGCGCCGATCGCGGCGCCCTCGCAATGTCCCTGGGGGCAGAAGGCGTTTTCCGGGTACCTCGGGCCCGAGCGGAGCGCGTGGGCGGAGTATGACGCGACCGAGCTCGTGCGCCACGGTTACCCGCGGCCGATCCTGATCGATCAGGGCGCGGCGGACGCGTTTCTCGCCGAGCAGCTCAAGCCCGAGCTATTCGCGGCCGCGGCGGCGCACGCGGGCTCGGACGTGACCTTGCGGCTTCAACCCGGCTACGACCATAGCTACTATTTCGTCAGCACGTTCATCGGAGACCACGTCGCGTTTCACGCCGCGCGGCTTGGCGGGCGAACTCGATGAGGGCGGCCGTCAACGTTGGGATCGCGGTTCACTTCGCCTTCGCGTGCCTCGGCTGCGAGCCGGCGGCCGGTCGCTCGTGCGGCGAGGGAGACGTCTACTGCGTCGACCGCTCGCGCCAGTTGGTATGCGAGGACGGAGTCTTCATCGAGACGCCGTGCCGAGGCCCTGGCGGCTGCGCCATCCACCCCGACGGAGTTCGCTGCGACGTTGCCAAGAACCGCGCCGGCGATCGTTGCTCCAAGGACGACGAGGGAGCGTCGGCGTGCGCCGCCGAACATCGCATGCTCGTTTGCCGTGGCGGCGCCTACGTCGATGTTCCCTGTCGAGGTCCGGACGGCTGCATCACCGCCGGTTCGCGCACGTCGTGCGACACCGCTGTCGCGCGCGCGGGCGACGCATGCAGCGGGAACGCGCAAGCGTGCGACGACGCGGGCAAGCGGGTGCTGGTCTGCCGCGACAGGAAGATGGAGCCGTCGTTTCACTGCCGCGGGCCGGACGGCTGCGCCGTTCAGGGTGGGCCGCTGAGCTGCGATGTGTCGATCGCCCGGGTCGGCGACCCCTGCGACGAACGCATGCAGGGTCAGCACGCCTGCGCCGACGACCAGAGCGGGCTCGTCACGTGCAAAGACGGCAAGTTCCAGCTGACGGAAGCCTGCCCCAAGGGAAAAAGCTGCACCTCCGAGGGCAGCCTGGTCGGCTGTCACGAAAACGAGGGCGCGAAGCAGCCGTGAGGCCGGGTGTTTGCCTTACTTCGGGAGCTCCGGTTGCTCCAGCGTCTTGTTGCAATCGAGCGCGCCGAGGAACGCCACCAGCGCTTGGACCTCGCCGTCGCTGAGCTTGCGATCCAAGAGGAGCGAGCTCTTGTTCTTGTTGGCGTAGCCGCCGCTGGACATGAAACGCACGACTTCTTCCAGCTTTGCCACGGATCCGTTGTGGAAGTACGGCGCGCTCTTCGACACGTTGCGCAGCGAAGGGACCTTGAAAGAGGCCCAGTCCGTTTCCCGTTCCGAAACCTGCATGCGGCCGACGTCGACCTCCGCCTCAGGCTTGCCCTGCACGCCTGTGCCCGTATTGAAGTACGTGCCTTCCTCCAGCATGTACGTGCTGGAGAAGTAGGGCGGTGTGTGGCACGCCGTGCAGCCGGCCTTGCCGAGAAATAGGCCGAGGCCTTCCTTCTGCCGATCGGTCAACGCCTTCTTGTCGCCTTTCGCGTACTTGTCGTACGCCGTGTCGTCGCAAACCAGCGTGCGCTCGTAGGCGCTGATGGCCTTGACGATCGTATCGGGCGTGACGCCCTGCTTCGGAAACACTTCCGCGAATTGCTTCTTGTAGTCGGCGATCTTGTCGATCTCCTTGGCCTTGGCGTCGAGCTTCTCTTTGCCGACGCCCATATTGCCGCCCGCCCACGCCGCCGTGGCCTGAGCCTCCAGCGAATCGGCGCGGCCGTCCCAGTAGAAGGTGGTGAGGTAGCCCACGTTCCAGATCACCGGGCTGTGCCGCGTGAGCTGCTTTTCGCCGGCGCCGACGGCGAGCGGCTCGTGACCGCCGTTGCCGTCTTCGTTCTTGTGGCAGCTGTAGCACGAGCGGGAACCGTCGGCGCTGAGGCGCGGGTCGAAGAACAATTGATGTCCGAGCTTCACCTTGGCGTCGCTCTGCGGGTTGTCTTCCGGAATTTTCATTGGTCCGAGATCCGCCTGCAGCTTCATGGCGTCGACGTCCAGCCCCACGCTCTTCGGTACGGCTTCCAGCGCGGCCTTCGCGCTCTCCTCCGGCTTGGCGGGAGCGTCTTCTTGCTTCTTTCCGCACGCGCCGAGCACGGCGGTGCAAAGGCCGGCGGCAGCAACCCGATACAGAATGGTCGAGTACGTCATGGGCTGCTCAATAGCGCTTCGCGCGCGAGCTCACAAGAGGACGGCTTGGCCCCTTTGCTTCGGCCGCGCGCGCGGCTCGGCGGATAGGCGCCGGGCGCGAGTGTTCGGAGTCAGTCTTCCAGCTGGATGCAGATTTTTCCGAAATGTTCGCCGCGGGCACAATCGAGGAACGCCGCTTGGAACTCTTCGAAGCGGTACACGCGATCCATCACCGGCACCAGGGTACTGGTTTCGAGGTGCGCGTTCATCGCCTCGAAGCTCGCTCGCGAGCCCACGATCATGCCCTGCAGGCGGATTTGTCGCATGATGACGGGCCGCAAGTCGAGCTCGACCGAATCCCCGGCCAGCACCCCGATCATCGCTACGCGACCCCCGGGCCTCGCTGCACGAATGCAAGGTGCGAGGTTTTCGCCTCCGACGACGTCGACGACCAAGTCGACGCCATCGCCGCCGGTAACACGGCGCGCCCAGACGTCGAGGGTCTCCGCGAGCGTGTAGTTCAGGGTTTCGTCGGCGCCGAGCGCACGGGCGCGCTCGAGCTTGTGATTGCTCTTGCTGGTGATCAGCACGCGCGCGCCCAGGCTCTTTGCCAGCTGCAGCGCGAAGATCGAGACGCCGCCGGTGCCGAGCAAGAGCACGGTTTGCCCGCGTTCGATCGCTCCGTGAGTCACGAGGGCGTTCCACGCCGTCACGGCAGCACAGGGCAAGCACGCGGCTTCGAGGTCCGAGAAGCGCTCCGGCGGATGGACGAGGCCATCCTCGTGGAACACGACGTAACGCGAGAGTACGCCGTCGAGCGGGCTGCCGAGCGTGGTCTTGAGGGCGGCGCGCGTGGGTGGTCCGGAAAGCCATTTCTGAGCGAACGCCGGACAAACGCGGTCGCCGACGCGGACGCGGGTGACCCCGTCTCCGAGCGCGACGACGCGCCCGGCGGCGTCGGAGCCCGGCACCAACGGCAAAGATTGGCGCGGATTGTAGCGGCCGCTCACTACCATCCAGTCGCGATGATTCAGCGCCACGGCGTCGATGCGAACCAGCGCCTCTCCGGGACCGGGCTTAGGAACTTCGCGGCTTTCGAGCATCAAATGCGCGACGCCGAAAGCGTCGCGTAAGACGGCGGTGCGCACGGCTGGAACGTAGACCGGCGGCCGCGCGCACGCAAAGCGAGCTCAGCGTCCCGTTCGCGCTCCGAGCTCGGACAGCGCGGCCTCGATTTCGCTCAGCATGCGGTACGCTCGTTCGAAGCCGCGGCAGCGACGTCCCACGCGAACGTAGAGAAAACGCCGCACGCGTTCGAGCTGGTCGGGAGCAAGATCGAGCGGGCGAACTCGGGAGCGCAGGAGCTCGAGCGCGTCCTCGCTGCGATCATCGGGCGCGGCCTCCAGGGTTTCGAGCGCGCGATGGGTGAGCCCTTCAGCAAGCTGCCGGGCAGCGTGCGAAAGGAGGAGGTCGCCGAAGCGCGACCACAGCGTCGGCGAAACGAGCGCCGTCGCGGACAAGCCGCGCTCGAGCAGCTGCTCGGCGGAGGCTTTCGGAACGCGCAGGAGGGCCTCGCCGGAAAGCGCGCTCCCCGCCTCGGAGGCAAAGCTCGTCCACGCCGTCCATTGCGCTTCGCCGAAGTGTTCGTAGGGAAGGCGCTTGGGACGCGGATCGCGAAGCAGCTCGAGCAGAAGCTCGCCGGGGATGTGCGGCCAAAAGTGGCGCGCGACGGGGCTTTCCGCAGCCACGAACCAGGCTCCCGTCCTCGGCTGGCCCGCCTGTTCCCACGCGCTCCAAAAGGCGGCGGCGACCACCGGCCAGGCGTCATCCGGGCCGACGATGGCGCGGAGCGCGTCGAGCGAGCTCGACCGGAGCGCGGCGATGGAATCGTAACTCAAGACCCCGTGAGCGGCTTCCTCGGCCGCCACCGACGGAGCCTCCAAGGAGTGCACGGACGCCGTGTCGACGCTGCCGAGCAGCCCGCGCAGGCGGTGCACCATCGAAAAGACGTTCGCGACCCAGGCCGCGCCGGACGCGGCATGTTGCAGCGTGTGACCGATGACGTCGTAGGCTCGCTTCAACGGCGCGGCGGCGGGCTCGGTCCACGGGCGCAGGACGGCGTGTCGCGGCCCGCCGCGCGACGGAAGCTGTTCGGTGAGGGCGATCACCGACGCGAGCCAGACGCCCTGAGACAGCACGAGCGCGCCGTCCGTGTCGCGAGCCGCAAGATTCGCCGCAAGATCGGGCGCGAAATCGATGCGCGACTTCGGCAGCTCGTCGCCGAGCTCCACGAACAGCCGGTACTGTTCCTCCCACAGGGTTTCCAGGGCGTCGATCGGCGCCTCGGCGCCGGACAAGAGCGCGAGCCCGACCGCGCGCACCATTCCTTCGACCAAGGCCGCCTGCTCGGCGGAATGCTCGAGCTCCGACTCGAGCGCTCGTTCGAGAGCGTCGAAGCGCCCGAGCTCGAAGCGCTGGCGAAGCTTCTCGATCAACTGCGGTGCGAGCTTTCGGTCGAGCAGCGCGTCGCCGAGGTCGAGCGGCGGTCCGTCCAAGATTTTTTCGAGCGCGTGGCGGCGCAGCGAAAGCGCGAGCCAGCGCGGGCCCAGGGACAGGAAGCCCGCGCCGACAGAGCGCAGCAAGCCCGCGCGCTCGAGCGCGCGGACGAGACGGAACGCTCCGGGGGGCAGCCGCCGCGCGGCCTTGTCGAGGTCTGCCGCTCGCACGCCGCTCGCTCCGCCCAGACTCAGCTTGAGCCACTCGACGTCGGCGGTCTGATGGTACTCCGCGGGCACCAGCGCTACCCAGTCGTCGAGGGTGCGCGGCGCGTCCCAGTCCCCGGTGCGGCGCAACAACGCCTGTACCATCGTGTCGCTCAATGCCGAAAAGGCGTTTCGCTTGAGCCAGCTCCGATCTGGACTCGCATCGCCGAGATTCTCGATGATACGCCGCATCGAGAAGAGCTCCGCGAGCTCCGGCGCTGACTTCGCCCGCAGCGTTCGCAGCTCGATTTCGTCGCACAGTCCACAAAGGCCGACCACGGCGTCGAAGCCTTCGAGCAGCGAACGCGCGTGATCCGATTCCGCGAGCCAGCGGCGTGTCGCCTCGGGATCGAGCGCCGTCTGCTCCGGAAGCCGTGGCGCCAGCCAGAGGAGCGTGCGTTCGATCACTTCATCGAGTGGGAGGTCCGGCACTCGATGCCACGCCGGCGGATCGCCGCCGTCCCAGACGTAACGCGACGGCGCCGCCGAGCACGCGACGCAGAGGGACGCCGTCTTCGGCGGCGCCAGCACGCGCCCGTCCTCGGGCGCCACGAGAACGTCGACGAACACCGCGCCGCCGCGCGCTGCCTCCTTCACGGCTTCGTCCCAGGTGGCGACCGGCGCGTAGCGGGCCACGCCGCGGGCTTCGAGCCACCTGCCGACCAACGTGCGCGCGTCGCCGACCGGGGCCGTCCACCAGTTTCGGTCCCAGAGGCCGGGCGTGCCGAGCAGCGAGGGCAGGGCGCTCGGTAGCGGCTCCGTCCGCAAGTCCAGCCGCCGCGCCCAGGCGAAGTCGCGGAGCTCGAACCGATCGACGCCCGCGCCGACCGCTGACGGTCTCGTTTCCAGCGCGCTCCGAACCTCGGCAACCGAGCGGCCCAGGACGCTCGCGAAGGCGCGCTGGACCGGCTCGCGGTCGGCGAGCCAGTCGAGCTCGATGCCTCGATCGAGCTTGCTGAGGATGGAAGCCAGCGATCGTTCCTGCTGCCGCTGGTCGGCCGGCCACTCTGGGCTACGGAGAGCGATGCGAGCCAGAGCGCCATAGCTGAGAACCGGCGGTTCGGCCAACTGCATCAGGTCCTTGAGCCAGCCCATGGCTCAGGAACGCTCCAGCAAATGCATCAGAAATGCACAATGCAACGATGATGCACATCGATGCAACAATAGAAAATAAAATCTATTAAATACAATAAGTTAATCGGATATACCATTAGCTCCAAGCATCGATAATCGGATGCCTCGCAGCGCATAGAGCTGGAAGGTCGCTGCGCTGCCCCTCACGCTCGATCCCCCAATCCGATACCAGGCTGCCTACTTCGGCACTCGCCAGCTGCCCTCAGTTAGCCTGAGGATATACCGGCCGCCCGGTCCAAGCTTCAGCTGGGCTACTTGCTGATACCTCCCGTCCCGGTCCACCGCCCGCAGATCCCACTCGCCCGGCTCGGCCACGGGGACGGTGACCCGCTCCCCGGTGGGGAGGGCGGCGCCGAGCAAGTCAGGTCCCCAGAGCTCGGCCTCCGCCGTGGAGCCGGCCTCGTTGCTGGCGCCGACGGCCTCGCCGACCTGACTCGACTTTGCGAGGTACACGTTGTTGATGGGCACTTCGGTGCCGTTTTCGACGCTGAAGTCGATGGGTCCGCTCCCGGTCGCGCTGCGCACGGTTACGAGAGTCGAAGTGCCCGAGCTCCCGCAGGCGCTGAGCAAAGCGACCGACGCAAGAGGAAGCGACCAGAGGGCAACGACGATCCAGCGTTCTAGCATGGCGCGCATGGTAGATCGTTTGCTCGCGTCGAGGATCGAATTTCAAGATCGTCGGCTTGCGTCGCTGTCGACCCTCCGATAGCGAGGATCGACGATGACCGACTTCCCTCTCGACGAGTTGCTCGTTTGGTACCTCGTGTTCGTGTTCAGCACCACGCTGCACGAGGCGGCGCACTCGCTCGTCGCTCACGTCGGAGGCGACAGTACGGCCTATGAGGGAGGGCAGGTGACGCTCGACCCGGTGCCGCACATCCGTCGCGAGCCCGTTGGAATGGTCCTGGTGCCGCTCGTAAGCTTCGTCTTCAGCGGCTGGATGCTCGGGTGGGCTTCCGCGCCCTACAATCCGTACTGGGGTGCTCGCTACCCGAGGCGGCGCGCGCTCATGTCCCTGGCCGGGCCGGGCGCCAACCTGCTGCTCGCACTGATCGCCTTCGTTACCGTGAGGCTCTTGATCGGAGCGGGCGTCTTGGAGTTCGCGCCGCAGGGGGGTTTGGCGAAGCTCTTCGTCGTGACGGGGCAGGACGGTTACGCGTCGCCGCTGGGAGCCCTGGCGATGGTGCTGAGCGTCATGCTCACTCTGAATGTGCTTCTCGGCATTTTCAACCTGTTGCCGGTGCCTCCACTCGACGGAGCCAGCGTCGCCGAAGGCGCGGCGCCGAGCACGCTTGGCCCCTTTTACGAACGCCTGCGCAGCGTGCCGGCGATGGGCCTCTTGGGACTGCTGTTGGCGTGGTGGCTGTTTCCGTACGTCGGGTTGCCGGTGCTCTACGCCGTGCTCCGGGCGTTGGCCTGAGCCCGCCCGAAGAGCGACCGTTCGGCGCAGGCTATTCGACCAGGTCGCGCAGCACGGTGATATCGCGAAGCGTTTCCAGCTTCGCGAGCGCTTTCGACTCGATCTGACGCGCGCGTTCGCGGGTGATGTTCATGAGCACGCCGACGTCTTCCAGGCGCACGCCGCCCGCGTCGGCGATGTCGAGAGCGCAGGAAACCGTCATTTCCCAGACCTCGAGATCGGGGAAATTCAGCTTGATCGTGCCGGTCTGCGGAGAAACGTCGAGGTACAGGTGATGCTTGCACGATACGTGCGGGCAAGGCCGGGGACCGTCGATGCATTCCGAGCGATGGCGCGGCCGAAACTCGCCCAGCCCTTCTTCCTGGAGGCGCAAGCGCGCGCGTTCGATCTCGCCCTTCGTAGCCCGCGCCACGCGAATCGAACGCGAGCGGACCTTGCGTTCACGACGTCGCAACGCCGGCGTCGCTCCCGGCTGCCGATACGACCCCCGCAGCGTCGATGGGTTCAGTTCGGCCTTTGCAGTACTCACGGCGGTTACCCCGACGCCGAGTGTCGCGCATCTTCAAGCGAATGGAAAGAACAAGTTTGGTGAACGGTGCTCGTTCGATCGGCGTCATGGAATACATGGCCCCACACCGAACTTCGCGGCGCGGCTTCACGTAGCGGGCGAAAAGGAGTCCGATAACGGCGTGAAAACACGTGCCTTGATCGAGTGCCGGCCAATGGACCTGGGCGCGCCGCAGACCGAAAGCGCCGGCGCCGCGACACGAGCGCCCTCTGATTCGCGCGGGCTCGCGAGTGGCGGCGCGGTGCGCGGGCCACGCCGGTGCAGGGAGCGGGGGACTCCGCTAAAGTGGCCCGTATCATGCCAGGTCATAGGTTCCGCCGAGTACCATCGTCCGTGGGAGGGTGGCTCACATGAAACCGATTCGACGCATCGTCGTTCCCGTGGACTATTCCAAGGGCGGGCAGGAAGTCTTGGGCTTCGCCGCCGATCTTGCGCGCGGGTTGAAGGCCTCTCTCATCGTCCTGCACATTTGGGAATGCGAGCCGAACCTGCCCAAGTCGCTCATGGTTCAAACCCCCACCGGAGAGCGGCGCCGCCTTTCCTCCTACGTCGAAGAGCAGGCGCACAGCGGCATGCAATCCTTCCTGTCTCAAGCCAAGGTGCTCGAGGGGCTCGACGTCGAATCGCGGGTCGCGCGCGGCGACGCCGGAACCGCCATCGTCCAGGAGGCCAAGCGAGTCCGCGCGGATCTGATCGTGATGGGAACGCGAGGGACCAAGGGGGTCGAGCGCTGGATTCTGGGCAGCGTCGCCGAGAAGGTACTGCGCCGCTCGCCGGTGCCGGTGCTGACGGTTCCCGTGGAGCGTGACTCGGGCAAGTCGGGCTAGCGTCCGGGAATTGCTCGGAATAGGCGGGCGGGTGGCTGTGTTTGTGACTCGATGCTAACCGACCGCATGACCTCCCCCTGCCGATGGAGAATCCCAGCATGAAATCTGCGCGCATCTGGTCGAGGCTCGCGGGCGCGATCCTGGCGGCGCTGATGGTGGTAGCGCCGGTATCCTGCTCGAGACAGGGCCACCCGCCGGGGGCGCTGCCGAGCGACGGCCAATCGGCGTCCTCGCGCGCGGCCACTTTCGAGTTCTTGCCGCATCCCGCGTTCGCGCTGGCGAGCAGCGGCAAGTCCGTGTCGATTGCGGACATCGTGGAACGGGCGCTGCCTAGCGTCGTCAGTATTTCGTCCACCAAGGTGACGCATTCGGCCGGTCCGCAAATGCCGTTCTTCAATGATCCGTTCTTCCGTCACTTCTTCGGCCCGGGCGGCGAGGTGCCGCGCGATCGGCTCGAGCAGGGCCTCGGGTCCGGCGTGATCGTTTCGGCGGACGGCGTCATCCTGACGAACCACCACGTCGTGGCTCAGGCCGACGACATCCAGGTGGTGACTCCCGACCGGCGCCAGTTCGCGGCCAAGGTCGTCGGTTCCGATCCCAAGAGCGACCTTGCCGTCATCAAGCTCGAAGGCAAGGTCGAAGGGCTCAAACCGATCGCCTTCGGCGATTCCGCGCGCCTGCGCCTGGGGGACGTCGTGCTCGCGATCGGCAACCCGTTCGGCCTGAGCCAAACGGTGACGATGGGCATCGTGTCGGCGACGGGGCGTGCCAACGTCGGCATCACCGACTACGAAGACTTCATTCAAACCGACGCCGCGATCAATCCGGGCAACTCCGGCGGCGCCCTCATCAACATGGAGGGCGACCTGGTCGGCATCAACACGGCGATTCTCTCCCGAACCGGCGGCAGCCAGGGGATCGGGTTCGCCATTCCCAGCAACATGGCCAAGCCCATCGCCGACAGTCTGCTCGAATACGGCAAGGTCGCCCGCGGTTGGCTCGGCGTGGTGATTCAGGACATCGATCAGGAGCTCGCCAAGGCGCTCGGGCTCGGCACGACGCAGGGCGTCTTGATTTCCGACGTGGCGGAGGGTGGCCCGGCCGCGAAGGCGGGACTCAAGCGCGGGGACGTCGTGCTCAGCGTCGGCGGAAAGGCCACGAATTCGACTGGGTCGCTGCGCAATCTCATCGCCGCTTCGGGAGCCAAGGCGAAGGTCAAGCTGGACGTCTTGCGCGAAGGCAAAAAGACGACGCTGACCGTCGACCTCGGCGAACTGCCGACGGAAACCGCCCAGCCGGGCTCGAAGCCGAGCGGCGAGGTTCTGGCGGGGCTGGTCGTCGAGGACATGAGCCATTCGGCGCGGCAACGCTTCAAGATCCCCTCCAGCATCAAGCAAGGGGTCGTCATCGTGCGGGTCGAGCCGGGGAGCGCGGCGGCCAAGGTGAACCTGAGGCCCGGTGACGTCATCTTGGAGCTCAATCGGAGCAAGGTGACCGGCGCCGCTGCGGTGGAACACGTCTTGAAAAAGGCCAAGGGCAACGTCCTTCTCCTGGTCGCGCGCGAAGGCACGACGCAGTACGTCGTGCTCCCGCTCAAGTAGGGCCGAATCGAGACGGGCGGCGCCGTGACAGCGCCGCCGCCCCGCGGCTCGGCGGGTCCGAACGACGGCTTCAGAGGACGGTCAGAGCCGGAGCGTCAGCGCCGTCGTCGGCCAAAGGCGATTCCCAAGAGCAGCAAGGTGCCGAGCCCGGCGACGCCATTCGTGCTCGAGCGCTGGGTGCGACAGGCGCAGCCGGCGCTCGGCCGCTCGAGCAGGCGACCGCGCTCGCCCGTCTCGCCGTCGACCGCTTCTTCGCTGCCGCCCTCGCCGCCGGCGCCGTTCGTGGCACTGTCGCCGCCCTCGCCGAGGTCGGGCGCTCCTGCGGCTCCGCCGCCTGCCACCTCCTCGGGCTGCTCCGGAACGACGCAGACGCTGCCCTCGCAGCTGCCGCCTTCGCAGTCCTCGCCGTCGTCGAGCAGCGAGTACGCGCAGAGGCCGGTGAGTGAATCGCAGCTGCTCGCCTCGAAGCAGTCGAGGGCGTTGCACTCCACATCCTGGCCGACGCACTCGCCTTCCACGCAGCGATCGCGCTCGGTGCAGGCGTCGCCGTCGGCGCACTCGCCGCCGTCGAGAGCGTCGAAGACGCAGCCGGTGGCAGCCTCGCACGAGTCGTCCGTACAACTATTGTTGTCGTCGCACTCGACCGAGTCTCCCGCCTCGCACATACCGCCCTGGCAGGTGTCGCCGATGGTGCACTTGTCGCCGTCGTCGCACGGAGTGTCGTCTTCCTTGTTCACGACGACGCAGTCGCCGCTGTCGCAGTCGCTGACCTGGCAGGAATTGTCGTGGCAGAGAGTCTGCCCTCCGAGCACCGTGCCGGCGCACTCGCCGTCCGTACACACGTCGTCCTCGGTGCAGCTGCTGCCGTCGTCGCAATCGGTGTCGTCTTCCACCGGCGTGTTGGCGCACTGGCCGTTCGAATCACAGCCGTCGTCGGTGCACGGCTCCCCGTCGTCGCAGCTCACGGTGCCCGCGCAGGTGCCCGCCCCGTCGCACTCGTCGTTCTGCGTACAGGCCTTGGCGTCGTTGCACGCCGTGCCTTCGTCCGTCGGCGGCTGGATACACCCGACCGCGGGGTCGCACTCGTCGTCGGTGCAGGGGTTGCCGTCGTTGCAGACCGGTGCCGTGCCGGCCTTGCACGAGCCCGCGTCGCACGTTTCCACCCCGTTGCAGGCGTTGTCGTCGTCGCAGCTCGCGCAGGCGGCGCCGCCCGTGCCGCAGGCGCCCGCCGCCGTGCCCGTCACGCAAGCCCCGTTGAGGATACAGCCCATGCAGCAGCTGCCGTTGTTGCACTTGCCCGCGCCGGCCGAGCAGCTCTTGCCGTTTTCGACGGGGACGCACTGTCCCTTTTCGCAAGTCGGCTGGAGGCATTCGTTGCTGCAGCTCTTGCAGATCTCGCCGGGAGCCCCGCAGCGGGTCACCGTGTTTCCGGGCGCGCAAAGGTACGTGTCGCTCGATTTGTAGATGCAGCCCTCGCAGCAGCCCGGGCGTTCCTTGATACCGAACACGCCGCCTGCCGCGCAGAGCCCCTCGTAGCCTTCGCCCTTGGGCGTCACGGCGACGCAGTCTTCACGCACTCTGGGCTCCCCTTTGTAGAGACACGCGTCCGCGCAGGTCAGCGCACGCGTGTTGCAGGTCACCGATTCGAAGCACGAATCGCCGCAGGCGACGGTACCGCCGATCTGCTTGCCGCAGCTGCACTCCAGCGCCTCCGGCGGCCGGAGCAGGCCTTGTTCCATGCTCTCCACGCCTTCGGGCCCGTTCTCGGGCGCGGGGTCGCCGGGTTCGAGCGCGCAGCCGCCGAAGCCTGCCACGACGAACAGCGCCGGAAGCGACAGCTGCAGGATTCGCTTGGTGAAAAGCCGTAAGAACATTGGGTCAAGCCTCCAGTGGTGGCGACGCGATCGCCCGTGGGTCACGCAGAGTCAAAAAGTGCCGTGGAGCCCGGCTGAACGGTAGCCGACCCAGGCGCGGAGCGTCGGGCTCGAGCGCGAGCCCGCGGACTCCGACCCTCCGGAGCCGTCCAGAATGAGCAAGGTCACGCCCGCCGCGACACCGACGCCGCCGACGATGTAGCCGATGGTCGCCAAGGTCTGCGCGCTCTTGGCGTCGTCCTCGAGCGAAACGACCTCGCCCGCCGATGGGTCGTTCTCACGACAGTCACCGTCTCCGGCGGCCTGGCACGTGGCGAAGGCGTCGTCGGCGTCCGAGCGCTTGCTCGAGGATTGCAGCGTGAAAAGGATGCCCGCTCCGAGGCCAACTGCGCCCACGCCGAATGCCGTGTAGGCCGGTACGGCGAGGCTCGTCGCTTGCGGCTCGCTCCCGACCGGCGGCGCGGATGCCATGCCGGAGGACGCCGGGGCCGCCGCCGGAGCATCACCGGGCGGCGGAGCGGGGGGTTTGTAATTGGGGTCCGGCACGAGTGAGAGCAGGACCTGCCCTTGGCCCCCTTCGGCCAGCGTTACCGTTTGCGGCTTGGCGATGAAGCCTTCGGCCGTCGCCGAGAGCTCATGCTTGCCGGGGTCGGCCGGCGCCGAGACACCGATCAACGCCGAGGCCACGGGACGCCCGTCCATCGTGACCGTCACCGGCTTTT
>DASWGX010000539.1:0-3069 GCA_036393455.1 Polyangiaceae bacterium | reverse complement strand
GCTCGCGCCGCGGCCTCGCCGTCCTCGAGCGTCGCCTCGAGCACGCGTGCCAGGCACGTCGACCAAGCCGCGCCTTCGCCACGCAGCGCCGCGATCGTGCGGTCGAGATCCGCGCGTTCGCTGGCGTCGTCACGCCTGAGGCCGGCAATCAGACAACACGCGCGCAAGTAGTTGACGTCGATGCGCACGATCTGAATCCGCCAGAGCTCGGCGCGCCGATGCAGCACCAGCGACGCGTTCAAGTCCTCGAGAGCGCGCGATGGAGCGCCCGCGTAGAGGTCGACGAGCGCCGTCGCGAGCCGCGCCCAGTGATGCTGAACCGAAAAGACGTCGCGCGGCCAAGCTTGCACGAGCTGTCGAATCTGGTCGCGCGCTTGCTCGCCCTCGCCGCGCGCCACCAAATGGAGCACCGGCCAGCCGCTCACCCCGGTCCAACGCGCGTACAGATCGCCGCGTGCACGCGCCTCTTCCAGAAGGTCGGCGCTGAGGTTGCCGACCGCGTCGAGCTCACCGCGCATGGTCAGCGCACACGCCAGACAGAAGCTCGCATTCGCGATTTCCCAGCGGGCGCCGGAGCACCCGCTGCGCAGGATCGAGTTCGCCCGCTGACTCAAGTCGATCGTTTCGCGCCAGCGACCGAGCAGCCAGGCGCCCATGGCGGCCGCAAGCGTCGAAAGGCCCCGCGCGTGCGGCTCCGGAACGCGCGCGGCGAGCGCCGTCGCCATCGAGAGCAGGCGTTCGAAACGACGCCGCCCGGCTACGCCCTCGCTCGCGGCGTGAGCCGCCTCCAAGCACAGGGCGCGACACACGCGGTACGGCTCTCCGAGCGCGAGCGCAAGCTCGAGATGCCGAGCCTGCGTTTCCGCGCCGCGAATCGTATCGACCATGCCCGTGACGACGGTGGCCGACCAGCACACGTCGACGCGCTCGAGATCGGCGGGCGTGCACTCGCTTTCCGGCCGCTCCTGGAAGCCGAGGCCGCGCAGACGCAGCCGTAGCCGGCGCCAGATCAGCGAAAGCAGCGCGCTCCGGGGCGTCGCCGGCTGCCCGACGTTGACGGCTTCGAGCAGCTTCCGCGTCGTGTTCAGGCCTTCCTCGATGTAGCCGGCGCGCGCCAGCTGCTCGCCGGCGCGACGCCTCAGATCCAGAACCAACGCGGCGTTCGCACCTTCCGACGCGTCGAGGTACGCGCGTGCCGCTTCCGGACCCCGACCGGCGTTGGCCAGGGCGTCGCCGAGCTTGATGCGAAGCTGGCGCGCGGCTTCTCGCTCGAAGCTGCCGAGCTCCAGCGCCCAGCGATACAGGCGCGCCGCGCGATCGAACGCAAGCGTACGGGAGGCTTGATCCGCGGCCTTGACGGCGTGAAGACCGGCCCGGCCGGGCTCGCCTGCCTCGCGGAAATGGACCACCAGCCATTCGGCGTCGGTCGAAGGGCTGCGCTCGAGGGATTCGGCGAGCTCGAGGTGCCGGCGTCCGAGGACGTCCGCGGGCAGCTCCGAGAGCACGGCCTCCGCGATGCGATCGTGAAATGCTTGAACCGAATCCGCTCCGTAGAGCGACCGCGTTCGAATCAACTGCGCAGCGCGTAGCAGCGAAACGACGCCGTCCACGTCGCTGAGCGCGACGGCGGACGCGAGCACCCGGACCTCGACGGGGCGCCGCGCCACCGAGACGAGCTCGAAGAAATGGCGTGCTTCCGGCGCAAGGCGCTGAACACGATCATTGATGACGCGGCTCAGCTTCACCTCGCCGTCCGCGTCGACCACGCTCAGCCGTTGCGCTTCACGGTCCTCGACGTACCGCAAGAGCTCCATCAAAAAGAAAGGGTTGCCTTCCGACTCGAAAGCGACGGTTTGCGCCTGTCCTTCCGCCTCGGGGCCGGCGCTGCTCGTCAAGGCGAGCGCGAGCGATACCGCCTTCTCGTGAAGCAAAGGCTCGAGGTGGATCGACTGTCGCGTAACGCCGCTCAAACCCTGAACCAGCTGACTCTGCACGAACGGGCTCGTCGACACGTCCTCGCTGCGGTAGCTGCCGATGACGAGCAAGCGCGTCAGCGCCCGGCGCAACAACGCTTCCAACAACGAGGCGCTGTCGACGTCTCCCCACTGCAAGTCATCGATCCAGAGCACGAGCGGCTGCCGCTCGGTCAGGCGCCTCATCAGCTCGCCCATGGCGCTGAAAGCGCGGCGGCGGAGCTCCTGTGGATCCGGCTCCTCCTCCTCCGAAGACGGCTCGGGGTCGTGCTCGGGCACCAGCGATTCCAGCACCGGGAATACGCGCGCGAGCAGCGCGAAATCCGACGGAATCAACAGCGCCCGATCCGATTCCGGCAGCCGCAGGAGGTGACGGGCCAGAGCGTCCACGAGGTTGTCGAACGCCTTGAACGGCACCGATTCGCGCTCGAAGCAGCGGCCGGAAAGCACCAGCGCCGTCCCCTTTGCCCTCACGGCTTCCAGGAACGTGCTGACGAGCGCGGTCTTGCCCATGCCGGAAGCACCTGCCACGAAGACGACGCCGGTTCGGCCCTCGACGACGGCGCCGAGCATCTCGGTGAGCCGAGTCAGTTCTTGTTCGCGCCCGATCAAGAGCGGGGCGCGCACCGAGATCGGCGGTTTCGGAAAGATCGATCGTTCCGAGCCCGGCGCGGCGCCGAGCCACGTCATGATCTCGCGAAACCCGGGGCGCCGCGTCGGATCCCGATCGAGCAAGGCCTGACACAGAAGGCAGAGATCCTCGGGAAGCTCGGGAGAGAGCGCCTGCGGCGGCGCCGGATCGCCCGAGCATTTGCGGATCAAGACGCGACTCGGATCGCCGGTAAACGGCAGCCGCCCGGTCAACGCCTCGTACAGCATGGTACCGAAAGCGTACCAGTCGCTCGCCGGAGCAGCCCCGCGCCCCAGCACGATTTCGGGAGCGACGTAGTCCGGAGTCCCGACCAAGAGCTCCTCCATCTCGTCGTCGGCGCCGGCGCCGCGTACGAGCTCGAAGTCGAGCAGGACGACATGGCCCGTCCGATCCACGAGCACGTTCGACGGCTTGATGTCGAGATGCACGCGCCCGCTGCCGTGC
>DASWGX010000538.1:0-2521 GCA_036393455.1 Polyangiaceae bacterium | reverse complement strand
TTCAGCAAAGGCGGTATCGAGGATTTGGTGGGTGGTTTCGACGCCCCAGTGGCGGCGGATCACGAGCAGCCAGTGTTGGGCCGTCAATCTAACGCTGGGCAAGCTGGAGATGAAGTGCGTGAGCAGCGGCAATCGAATCGTGCGCTTCGGCAATCCGACATTCGTGGAAGGTTCGGGCAGCTGCCAGGGCGCCGATCCCGCGCCCGCGGGTTCCGCCGTCGCACAAGATCCGATCACGATCTGCTGTCGCGACTGACTGCCGGGCGCTGCCGTAGGCTCGCGGCAAGAAGCCTACGGAGGCTCGAGCACGAGGCTCGCCGACAGTCCGTCGTTGAGCCGAGTGCCCGCGTGCTCGACGTGCCGGACGTCAACCCCCTCTATCAATCAAACGCCGGGGGCCGGCGGCTCCAGCGGACGGCTCAGCCTTCGTCGCGTTCGAGCTCCGCGTCGAGCCGCCGCTCGAGCTCCGCGTCCTTGCCGTCACCCGAAAGCTTTCCGTCACCCGAAAGTGCCGCAGCTCGGGGGCCCGAGCGCAGCGGCTCCGTCGACTGCGCGTCAGCGCCGGTCGAACCCGCCGCGGGCGCCGCCGTCGCGCCCGCCACTGTGCTGGGCACCTCGGGCGCGTCGTCACGCGCTCTCAAACGGCGAAGCACGAGCGCCAACACGACCACCGCCGCGAGCGCCAAAAAAACGGGCAATGTCCAACCGAGCCCGGTGCTGGGCGCTCCGCTGAGCTCGGACCCTTTGGGCAAGCGGCCTTCCAGCCGCGCCCGGATTTCTTCGGAGCTCAAGCCCTGATGCACCCACTTGCGAATGTCCTCGCGCCAGTCCGCCGCGTTGGGGCTCGGACAGTCCGAGAGCGTGCGGCCCGGACAAAACGGGCTCATCGTGTTGCGCGAAATCGATTGCGCGCGGCGCGCCTCTTCTCCCGAAAGCTCCGACCCTTTGGCGGACGCTTCGCCCTCCGCCGCCGCGGAAAAAGCAGCGAGCACCACCGCGACCGCAAGTAGCGCACAGGCGACCGACGCGACGATGGAGGCTCGATTTCGCACGCCCGGCACTCGTACCACCGGGGGCGGAGCACGTCGAGCGCGCGCTTCAAGGCTCGATCGGTCGCAATCGCGCAAGGCCGCGTGCCAGCGCTGTGTCGCGCGATCAGGTCGTGTTTACCGCGCCCACTTGCGCTCGAAATAGCCGGCCCGCGCCGGCGACTTCGTAAATGCTATCTGCAGCGAGAAACAAGGCGGAACGGCCGCGTTCGAGCGTGACGCGCTGGCCTGCTACGCCGAGCTCGAACTCGCCGCGAGTGCAGAAGACGATTTCGGGACCGCGACGCGATTGGGGGCGCCACGAACCGCCGTCGAGCTCCAGGCGCGATAGCTCGAATTCGGACGCGGGCGTCGAGTAGACCACTTCGACCGCACCTTTCGTGGCTTCGCCTCGCAACGTCGGCTCGACGAGCTCGACCGGCCCCGGGCGGAAATCGACGATGCGCAAGAGCTCGCTCGGATTGACGTGCTTCGGCGTGAGCCCCGCGCGGAGCACGTTGTCGCTGTTGGCCATGATTTCTACGCCGGTGCCGCCGAGATAACTGTGCAGATTGCCGGCCGGCAAGAAGATCGCTTCACCGGGTTTCAGCACGACCAGGTTGAGCAGAAGCGCGAGCACGCAGCCAACGTCCCCGGGGTAGCGAGCCGCCAGAGCTCCGCCCCACGCCAGCTCCCGCGCGTAACGCACCGAACGCGGCCCGACCTTGGCGCAGGCCGAGACGACCGCTTCGACCAAGGCAGGCCGCTGCGTTCCCTCCGAGAACAACAGCGAGAGCACGCCGCGAAGGCCGTCCGCATCCGGCGAGCTTCGCAACGGAACGGTGAGCGACGTGAGCTCGGGAACGCCGAGCTCCGAAACCAGCAGCAGCGATTCCCGGGGCGTTCGAAAACCGCAGAGTGCCTCGAAGCGCGTGAGAGCGCACAAGAGCTCCGGCTTGTGACTGCGATCCCGGTAGTTGCGCTGCGGAGCATCGAGCGGAATCCCCGCAGCGTCGTCCGCTTCGTAGCCGCGCCGCGCCTGCTCCGGATTCGGGTGCGCCTGAATGGAGAGCGGCGCATCGGCGGCCAGCGCCTTCAGGAGAAACGGCAAGCGATCGCCGAAGCTCCCGCGCACACCGGCGCCCAGCACCGCCTCCGGCTCGCGCGCGATGAGGTCGAGCAGCGTCGTGTCCGCGGCCCCCGACGCAAGGCGCGACGGTCCGAGCGGATGCGCTCCCATCCAGAGCTCGGCCTGCGGCTCCGCGTTCGGGTTCGCGAGATCGAACAACTCCGAAAAGGCCGTGCGCGAGCCCCACGCGTAGGGCTTGATTTCGTTCTCGAGGACAAACATCCGAAGGCCCGCGGGTCCGCTCTGTCTAGCATGTCGGGAGCACCGGTAGTGCGCGTAGAACGGCATCGCTCGACGACTTCGGCTAGGCTCCCACCGTGATGAGCTGGCGCGCAGCGAAGCTTGTTTGCCTCGCCCTGGGCGG
>DASWGX010000537.1:0-2671 GCA_036393455.1 Polyangiaceae bacterium | reverse complement strand
GCCGAGGAACACGGAGTCGTGCGTGAACACGTACACGACCTGCTGTTCCATCAGCGCCGCGAGTCGGATCGGCGGGCGCATGTAATCGCTGAAGATCAAGAACGTCGAACCGAACGGGATGAAAAGGCCGCTCAACGCGAGGCCGTTGAGGATTGCTCCCATGCCGTGCTCGCGAATGCCGAAGTGGAAATTGCGGCCGCCGTACTCGCCGGGACCAACGTCCGCGACGCCTTTGAGCGTCGTCTTGGTGGACTCCGCCAGGTCCGCCGCGCCTCCGACCAGGCACGGCACGAGCTCCGCCGCGCGCTGTTCGACCTTGGCCGCGAGCGAGCGCGTCGCGTCGTCCTTCGACTCGACCGAAGCGAGCAGCTCGTCGAACAGGCTTTCGGGAACCGCGCGGGAAAGCAGCGCCTTGTACGTCTCGGCACGCGCTCCGTCGAGGTCGCGCACGGTGCGCTCCCAGGCTTCGAAGCGCGGCCGATTCTCGCGCACGCGCTCGCGGAACAACTGATCGGCGCCGTCCGGAACGTGGAACGGTTCGAGCGGCCAGCCCGCTGCCTCCTTGGTCACCTTGACCGAGTCCGCGCCGAGCGGCGAGCCGTGAGCCGCGGACGTATCTTGCTGCGGCGAGCCGATCCCGATGTGCGTGCGGGCAACGATGAGCTGCGGCCTGTCCGATGCGCGGGTCGCCTGATCGAGCGCAGCGCGCACCTCGCCCGGGTCGTGACCGTCGACGCGCTGCACGTTCCAGCCGTACGCCTGGAACCTGAGACCGACGTCCTCGCTGAAGCTCAACGCCGTGCTGCCGTCGATGGTGATGCGGTTGTCGTCGTAAACGACGATCAGATTGTCGAGCTTCAGATGGCCGGCGATGCTCGCCGCTTCGCTCGACACGCCTTCCATCAGATCGCCGTCGGAGGCGAGCGCGAACACGCGGTAGTCGAACACCTCCGAGCCGGGACGATTCAGGCGCTGTCCGGCCATTTTCGAGGCCAGTGCCATGCCGACGGCGTTGCCGAAGCCCTGCCCGAGCGGTCCGGTCGTCGTCTCGACGCCGGCCGTCAATCCGTGCTCCGGGTGCCCCGGCGTCAGTGAGCCCCACTGACGAAAGTTCTTGAGCTCCTCGAGCGGCAGATCGTACCCCGCCAGATGGAGCAGCGAGTAGAGCAGCATGGAAGCGTGCCCGCAGGAAAGGACGAAGCGATCACGGTTCGGCCAGTCCGGGCAATCGGGCAGGTAGCGCAGGTAGCGCGTGAAGATATCCACACCGATGGCGGCCAGGGCCATCGGTGTGCCGGGATGACCGCTCTTGGCCTTTTCCACGCCGTCGACCGACAGGAATTGAACCGTGCGCACGGCCTTTTCGAAGGCGTCCATGCCCGAGTTAGTACCCTTTATCGAGCAGGCTGAAAAGGTGCCCGACGCGGGGCCGGGACGCGGGTTCGACGCGTTGCCGCGCAGGGCATATTCCGCTGCTAGCGCGGCCTTCGTTGCGTGCGCAACCGCTCGACGGCGCGTGTGTGCTCGTCGAAAGTACGGCTGAAAGTGTGCCTTCCGCCTCCAGCGGAAACGAAGAAGAGGTAGTCGGTTCGGGTTGGCGTGAGGACCGCCTCGAGCGAGGCGATGCCGGGGTTGCCTATCGGGGCCGGCGGCAAGCCGGGATGCTGGTAGGTGTTGAAGCGGTTCCGAGCGTCGCGCAGCATCCGGGGGCGCACCTGCCCGTCGAATGCCTCGCAGCTCGGGGCCCGCTCCGGTTCGATCACGCAGCCGTAGGCCGCGGTGGGGTCGGACTGGAGCATGCGCCGCGGCTTGAACGCGGGATCGATGAGCCGGTTCAGAAACACTCCGGCGATCGTCGACCGCTCCTCGGCGGCGGCGGCCTCCTTTTCGAGCATGGACGCCAAGGTGAGGAGCTCGAGCTCTCCCCAGCCAAACTCCTTGTCGTAGCGTTGGACGGCGTCGCGGTGACGCTGGAAGAGCTCGGTGTAACGCCGCCGTGCTGCCCTGGCCATGCGGGCGACGACGAGTCGCGGATGCTCGTTCTGGTGCAGCTCGTACGTCGCGGGAAACAAATACCCGTCAGCGCTCGGCGCGCGTACACCGAGCTCCCCGAGCGCGGCTTGGTCACGCGCGGCGGAGACGAAGGCACCCGCCCCGCATACTCCCCGCTCCGCCAGGCGCTGGGCAATCTGGACGTGGTTCCACCCCTCTGGCACGGTGATGCTCTCGGTGGGGCGCGTGGGAAGTCGCGCCAGCGCGCGTACGAGATCGCGAGGCGAAAGCGGGAGCTCCAAAAGGTGCGGCCCGCTTTTCAGCACGGCGCTCGGTCGCGCGACGCTGACATAGAGCTCGAACAGCGTCGCGTTCTCGACGAGGCCGAGCTCGGCGAGCCGCGCCCCGGCGGATCTCGCTTTCACGTCTTCGGCAAGCTCGAGCTCCAGCGTGCGAACCTCGAGGCCCGGCGCGCGCACTCCCCAGATCATCACCAAGGCGACGGCTGCCAGCGCGAGGCCGACCGCTACCGCAATCGGGATCGCGAAGCGCCTGCGCCCGGCGCGCCCGGCCGCTTTGGCACGACCGGGTCGCGGCGCCTTGGACGCGCTCGTCCGACGTCGCGAGCGCGGCGGTTGCTGGCCCGGCGTCGTTCGGCTGGTCGCGGCTCGCGTCATCA
>DASWGX010000536.1:0-2385 GCA_036393455.1 Polyangiaceae bacterium | reverse complement strand
GGCATCCGTTCCCTCCAAATTCACTACGATAACCACTTGCTCTCGCTGCGCCGGCTGCTCGGTGTGCTGGAGCGAGCGGAAGCCGAGCTCGACGACGTCGCCGGCACCGAGGTGGCCGCCCGCACCGTGCATCTACCGCTCAGCTGGGACGACCCGGCGACGCGGCTCGCCGTCGAAAAATACGTACAGAGCGTGCGCCGCGACGCGCCGTGGACGCCGGACAACCTCGAGTTCATCCGCCGCATCAACGGTCTCGACGACGTCCAAGACGTCAAGCGCATCGTGTTCGACGCGAGCTACCTGGTGCTCGGCCTGGGCGACGTATACCTCGGCGCGCCCGTCGCCACGCCGATCGATCCGCGTCACCGCCTGGTGACCACCAAGTATAACCCTGCCCGCACCTGGACACCGGAGAACGCAGTCGGCATCGGCGGCGCGTACCTGTGCATCTACGGCATGGAGGGACCGGGCGGGTATCAGTTCGTGGGGAGGACGTTGCAGGTCTACAACCGCTTCAAGACGACGCGACATTTCGAGGCCGGCAAACCCTGGCTCTTGCGATTTTTCGATCAGATTCGCTTCTACCCGGTCTCCGCCGAAGAGCTCCTCGAACAGCGCAACGCTTTCTTGCACGGCCGTTTCGACGTGAGGATAGAGCCGGCCCGCTTCAGCCTCGACGCCTACCGGCGCTTTCTCGGCGAGAGCGCGGTTTCGATTCAAAGCTTCAAGGCGCGCCAGCAAGCGGCATTCGAGGCGGAGCGCGAGCGCTGGGCAGAGAGCGGGCAGCTCAACCTGAGCGCCGAGGCGAGCGCCGCGCCGCGAGTAGAGACGAACACCCTCGCGCCCGGCGCACAAACCGTGGAGAGTCACGTGCACGGCAGCGTATGGCAGCTGAAAACGACGGCAGGAGCGAGTGTCGCCGCAGGCGACGTGCTCGTCGTGCTCGAATGCATGAAGATGGAAATCGCGATAGAAGCGGCGTTCGCCGGCATCATCGTACAAGTGCTGGTAAAAGCCACCGATCCCGTGTCGCCGGGACAAGCGCTCTTCGTGGTGCAGAGAGGCTAGAGCCGTGGATTCGTTCGAGAGTCTCGAAGTGGCGTCCCTGTCGGCGGCCTTCGCCAGCGGTAGGCTTCGTCCGGCCGCCGTGCTGCGCGCGGTGTTCGAGCGCGTTCGCGAGCGAGGCAAGTCCCCGATCTGGATCGAGCTCGTAGCGCCGGAGCGAGCCTTCGCTCAGCTGGAAAGAGCGGAGCTTGCGCGCGACGCCGGCGAGCAGCTACCGCTTCTCGGCATCCCCTTCGCGGTCAAAGACAATCTGGACGTGGCGGGCATGCCCACGACCGCCGCATGTCCGAGCTTTTCCTACGTCGCCCGAAAGGACGCCCGGGTCGTCGAACGGCTCACCCGGGCCGGCGCAATCCTCGTCGGCAAGACCAACATGGATCAATTCGCGACGGGCCTGGTCGGCACGCGATCGCCCTACGGCGCGGGCACGAACGCTTTCGACGCGCGCTACATCGCTGGCGGCTCGAGCTCAGGCTCGGCGCTGGCGGTCGCTCACGGGCTCGTGAGCTTCGCGCTCGGCACCGACACGGCCGGCTCCGGGCGGGTCCCGGCCGCGTTCAACAACGTCGTCGGTTTGAAGCCGACGCGAGGGCTCGTCAGCGCTCGTGGCGTCGTGCCGGCGTGCCGCACGCTCGACTGTGTTTCGGTTTTCGCCGGCTCGCTCGTGGACGCCTTTGCGGTGCTCGAATGCATCGCCGGCTTCGACGAAGACGACGCGTTCTCGCGCCTGAGCCCGCCTGCGTGCGATCCGGCGCGTTTTACGCCGCGCGCTTCACTCGCGGGCCTGCGCCTCGGCGCGCCTCCGCCGTCCGAGCGTGAGTTCTTCGGGGACGACGAGTACGCGGGTCTCTACTCGGCGACGTTGCATCGGCTCGGCGCGCTCGGTGCCGACGTCGTCGACGTCGGTCTCGGGCCGTTCACGGAAGCCGCACGCTTGCTCTACGACGGTCCCTGGATCGCCGAACGCTACGCCGCGCTGGGAAGCTTTCTGGAAGGAGCTACGGAGGGCGTCGACCCGATCGTGCGCGACATCATTCTCGGCGGCAGCAAGCCGAGCGCCCGAGACGCCTTCGCCGGCTTCTATCGTCTGGAGGAGCTGCGAAAGGAAGCCTCGTGCGCTCTCGCTGCCGTCGACGCGCTCGTGCTGCCCACCGCTCCGACGCACTACCGTTTGGACGAGGTCGCCCGCGATCCGATCGGCACGAACAAGAGCCTGGGTTACTACACGAACTTCGTGAACCTGCTCGATCTCGCGGCGGTCGCCACACCATGCGGCTTCTCCGAGCGCGGGCTTCCGTTCGGCGTCAGCGTGATCGGTCC
>DASWGX010000535.1:0-5123 GCA_036393455.1 Polyangiaceae bacterium | reverse complement strand
TCCGCGTGTACACGAACCGCAGCCCGAAAGAGTTCAAGGAGATGCAGGAGCGCGAGGTGATCGCGGCGCGCATGCGCTCTCTGGTGAAGTCGCGCGTGCGCATTTCCGAACGCGAGGCGTTTCAACTGTTCGAGCGGGAGCGGTCGAAAGCGGTGGCGCGCGTCGTCCAGCTGCGCGCCGATTGGTTCAGCCGCTACACGCCCGGCCTGACCGACGCGGAAATCGACGCCTGGGCGCTCGCCAACGAGGCCGTCGCGAAAGCCGCGTACGAAGCGACCAAGGCGGGCTTCGTCGCGGACTGCCCGCTCGCGCGCGAAGTGATGGTAGAATTCGGTCCCGGCGCGAGCGACGAGGAAAAGACGCTGAAGCGCGCGGAGATCGAGGCAGCCGCCGAGCGCCTCAAGAAGGGCGAACCGTTCGCTTCGGTCGCGCGTAGCGTCAGCGACGCGGAGCAAGCAGCGCTCGGCGGAGAGCTCGGCTGCCTTTCGGAAGCGTACGGCGCCGGCGCCCAGGCGCTGTTGCAGGCCGCCGGCGAGCTCGAGCCCGGTCAGCAGTCTCCGATCATCGAGTCGGTGCGCGGTTTCCACATCCTGGAGCTCGAAGGCCGACTCGAGAACGCACGCGTGGACGACGCTGCGAAGCGCTACGCGACGCGAAAGGCGGCTACGCTCGCTGCCGCGAAGGATCGGGCCAAGACCGCGGCCGAAAAGCTCATTGCTGAAGCCAAGTCCGGGACGAAGCTCGATGCCGCGGTGGCCGCGCTCTTGCGCTCGGAGCTCGGCCTCGGCCTGGACGCGCCGGACGACTCCCACGCCGGACTGCGCGACGACGACCGTCCCAAGGTAGAGGTGACGGCACCGTTCGCCGCCACGGGCTCGCCCTTGCAAAACGCGGTACCGGGCGCTTCGCCAGCGGCAGCGCTGTTCGACCTTCTAAAGCCGGACGACGTCCTTGCCGAGCCCGTCGCGACGATGGACGGCTTTGCCGTGGCGCAGCTCAAGGAAAAGGACCCGGCCACCGAACAGGAGTTCGAGAAGGATCGCCCCCGGGTGATGCGCCAGCTGCGGGAGGCCAAGGCTCTCGAGGCTCTGGCGCTCTATGTCGAAGAGCTGCGCAAGAACGCCGGTGAAGAGCTTCGGATCGACGAACGGTACTCCGAAGAGCCCAAGGGCGACGACAGCGGCGAAAGCTGACCCACGCGCCGCCCGCTAGGGCTCCTCGAGCGCGCGCTCTTCCACGCCGCGCGACTCCACGCTCCTCAACGTTCCATCGGAAAGCAGCACCAGGCGCTCCGCCAGCGCGCGCTCCTTACCCGGCCCTTCGACGCGCGTTTCCATCACGACCGCCAAACAAGTGCGGGCCGACGCCGCAACGAGCCACGCGAAGCCCCGGAGCGCGGAAGCCTTCTCCGCCTCGGACACGGCAACGGAACGCAGCACGGAATGGCCGAGGACAAGTCGCTCCGGCGTGCGCCGGTCAGGCGCCACCTGGTTCGACGGCGCTTCGGGCTGCTCGGCTTCACGCGCGATGGGCGCCGCGTTGCGCAGCTCCGGTCGCCAGGAAAAGAGCTGCTCCTCGCATGCCGAAAGTCGAACCGGCCGCGGCTCGGGCCAACGGCGAACCGCGACGCTGCTGCGGCTGGGCGCGTGCACCAAGGCCCACCACCCGCCTCGTTGCTCGGATGTCCATGCGGCTGCTTCCGGCAAGCGCAGGCGAGCGCCTTGGCCGGTGGCTTCACGCTGTGCCCAGCCGCGATCGCTCAGGCCGGGCACCGTCGGTTCCGGCAGTTGGGCCTCGCGGGGGCCGGCGTCCGACGGCGCACCTGGCTTCGCGCAAGCGGCGACGGCTCCGAGCGCGCCGAAGAGCATCGCACGGACCAGTCCGGTCATCTCGACGCGCAGCGGTGGAGGATCCGATCTCGGCACCGCCGCCACGACGTCGCCAGCACCGGCGCTGACGCCCGCCCGGAGTTCTGACATCATCGCCAGCGTATCAGCGATCCGATGAAAGACCCCGCGCTCGAAGCACTCTGGAAAAATACGCTCGACCGCTGGGAGGACGACCGAGCTCACAGCGCCTTTTTGGAGCACTGCCAGCGCACTCGCCAGCTGGATGAAGCGGCGATGCGCTATCGGGGCATGAGCGGCGACCACGCGCGCTCCGAGGTCGCGAAGAAGCGCCTTCAGGGTATTGCCCTGCTCGCGCTCGCGGAGCTCGAGGCGCTGCGTGGCGAAAGGCCGCAACATCCGAGCCGCGCGCTGAGCTACGTGCTCATCGCGTTTTTCAGCGCGGCGACCCTTCTGGTGCTGGCCTACGTGGCACGCTGGCTCTAGCCGGTGGCGACCCCGGCCCCTTTGGGGAATCGAAATCAGCAGCTCACGAGACGGATCGAACGGTCAGCCGGCCATTCGGGCGTTCCTGGGTTTTCACGCGACGGCGATTGACATCAGTCGTGCACTGGAAGTGGAATGCACCGCGATCGGTTGTTTGCGAACGGCACCGCCACGTGACAATCCATCGCCCGAGATCGGGCATCGTACCTCTTACGTAGTCAGTACCGGCGATGCCATGAATTTAGAAGGAGGTTAGGTGATGAAGCGCTCAAGTTGGTTCTGGGTCGTGCTCGTCGCGGGCATGAGCGGCTGTGGCTCGGATCCAAAGCCACCCCCGGCGGCACCCGCGGGAACTACGACGCCGCCCGAGCCCGCACCGATCGTGGAGAAGCCCTCCGACGACCCCACGCGCAGCAACATCCAGATCGCCGACGAGATTCGCAAGGCGTGCGGTCTCTCGGATGCCGAAGCGTTCTTCGCGTACGATTCCGCCAATGTCCGTCCCCAGGACAAGGCCGTCCTTTCCAAGCTCGCCAAGTGCTTCACGGACGGCCCCTTGAAAGGCCGTGAGATGCGGCTGGTAGGTCATGCGGACCCCCGGGGCGACGACGAGTACAACATGCTGCTCGGCGGCCGTCGCGCGGACAACGTGAAGTCGGCGATCGTGGGCGAAGGCATGGCGAGCGCCAAGATCGCAACGACTTCGCGCGGTGAGCTCGACGCCACCGGAACGGACGAGGCGTCCTGGTCGAAGGACCGCCGCGTCGACGTGATGCTCGGGAATTAGCTGCTATCCGAGCTCGAGAGCGACTCCGCCGCTGATGGATCCAACTTCGGAAACGCAAACCCAGGCGGCGGAACGCGCGCTCGATCCACTCCACCTGATGCTCGATTCGTCGGGTGTGGTGTTGGTCGTGATCCTCATCCTGATCGTCGCCGCTACTTCGGTGTGGCTGATCTGGTTCTTGAAGAGCATGCAGCTCCGAACCCTGCGCTCGGCCCAGCTACGCTTCGATACCGCGCTCGACGGCGTGCGCAGCACCGAAGACCTGATTTCCACCGCGATCGAGCACCGGCGCTCGCCGGGAGGGCGTGTCGTGATGGCCCTGGCCAAACGCGCTCAGCACGGACCGCTCGCCGCCGAGCTCCTCGCGGCTCACGCCAAGCGCGCGCTCGTCGAGGAGCAAAAGCGCGCAACGACGTTGATGCCGACGCTGTCGAGCATCGCTTCCGCGTCTCCGTTCGTCGGTTTGTTCGGCACCGTGTGGGGCATCATGGATGCCTTCTTGCGCATCGGCGTGGAAAAAAGCGCGTCGCTACCCGTCGTCGCTCCGGCCATTGGAGAGGCCTTGATCGCGACCGCGTTCGGGTTGTTCGCGGCGATTCCGGCGACCGTTGGTTACAACTACGTGGACAAGCGCATCGGCGACCTGCTCGACGACCTCTCCGCCGGCAGCGAAGCCTGGGTCCAGATGCTGCTTCTCGGGCAAACCAAACCGGTACCGCTCGTGCAGTCGAGCGGGCGGGCGCACGGGATGTGATCAATGGCCGCTCAGCTGCCCGGACGTCGACGCGGTGGGTTCCGGGAGATCAACGTCACGCCTCTGGTCGACGTGATGTTGGTGCTGTTGATCGTATTCATGGTCACGGCGCCTCTGCTAACGACGGGCCTTCGCATCGACCTGCCCGAGGTCAAGGCGGCCGAAACGCCGGTCAAGGACGCGCGCCTGCTGGTCACGGTGACGCGCGACGAGCGCATCCTGTTCGGCGAAGACGACGTCACCGGACGCATCGACGACGCGCTCAAGGAGAGCGTCCGGGTGCAGCGCGAGCGCGAGCTCTACATCCGCGCCGACAAGGATGCGCGCTACGGCGTCGTCGCCCTCGTCGTGGCGGCCGCGCGCAACAGCGGCGTCGAGAGCCTGAACCTATTGGTGCAGCCGGAGCTCGAGGAAGTTCCCGAGGGCGAACAAACGCCTGAAGAGCCGCAACCGGCGCCGGGCGGCGCTCGAGGGCCGAGCCGAACCGAAAGCGTGGCGCCGTGAGCTACGCGAGCGCCGAGCGCGTCTTTTCCGGTGGGGAGGTTACGCTCGCGTTCGTCGTAGCTCTGAGCGTACAGGTGAGCTTTTTCGTCCTGCTCTACGCGACCGGCCGAGGCGACGCCGTGGTCAAGGCCAAGGAAGATGCCCAGCCGGAAGCCATTCCCATCGCGGTCAAGCCGGTTCTCGACGAGCTGCCGCTCTTGCGGCTCGGCGGCAAGAAGGTGCGGCCGAAACTGCCGGACATGTGGAAGAAACAGGCCCCGGTCCAGCGTTTCGAAGAGAGGAGCGCTCCCTCGCCCATGGCCGAAAAGACTCCAGATGCCATTCCGACCAGCAAATTGGCGGAGCTCGACGCCGCAGCGCCGCCGCCAGACGCGGAAGTCGCGAAGGAGGTCGATCAAGAGCTCCTCGACGCCGCCCCCGACGCGGAGCCCACGGTGGAAGGCGAAGGGAGCCCCGACGGCGTCAAGGAAGGAACGGAAACCGACCCTCTCAAGGCGCGCGCAGCGAGCCAGTACTTGAGCAAGATCATGGGCTGGTTCAACGCGCGCTTTCGGCCTCCCATCGGGGAAATCCCTTGTGAGGAATTGAAAGCCCTCAGCGCCGGGGTCGCCGTGCGCGTCGGCGCAGATCGTTCGGTTGCCGGGTACACCATCACGTCTCCGAGTGGCAACGCCAACTTCGACACCAAGGTCCGTGCGACGATGGACGGCATCATCGGACAACAGCTGCCGCCCCCGCCGCCCCT
>DASWGX010000534.1:0-6119 GCA_036393455.1 Polyangiaceae bacterium | reverse complement strand
CGGCGACTTCGTCACCCATCGGAGCCAGCGCGAGCCCGCAACGGCACGGCGACCCCGACCACGAATCGCCCGTTCGGTCTGGGCGCCGTCACGCGGCAATCCTAGGGCAGGCGGCCAGTGCCTGCCAAGCGCCGCCTCGATCGGCGGCCAGAGCGGCTCCGCCCGGAGCCCGGGCAGCGCCGAGTCACCGGGTCACGGTTCGAGAGGGACGCCGTCGCCGTCGCCGGGCGCCACGTCCTCTTCCGGACCTTTCGGAGAGCCCGGCGCACCCTCGGCGCCGCCCCCGCGCTTCGCGTACATGCGATCCCAGAGCGGCACGTCGCTCGCGACCACTCGGCCGTCCACGCGCTTCAAGAAGCGCTCGAGCTCCGCGCGGCGCAGCTTGCGGCCGTCGGCGGCCGTCGCCGAAACCTGTTCGAGCAGCTTGATGCCGTCGTCTTCGTAGCTGGTGGTGGTGAGCAAACGATACTCGACCGGACCGGCCACACCGGGCTCCGTTCCCTCGGCGGGACGCACGCGTTCGAGGCCGATGGCCGCGAGCTCGGCGAGCTCGCCGCGAAACGGGAAATAAACGTGGAGCGTGCTGTCGCACGCCTGGCCCGGGTTCACCCCGGTGCAACCGTCGTCCACGGCGGTGAGCACGACGTCCGTGCCCATGCGCTCGAGGCCGAGCCGCGTCTTTTCGCGGCTGCCGGCATAGGCTCCGATTGCATAAACCTCCGCGTGCTCGTCCAGCGTTCGCACGATCGCGATCGGGCCCGCTGCGCGACCGCCCGGCAGCTGATGCGTGCGAAACCACACGATGCGAAGCCGGTTCGCTCCCCCGCCGAAAAAGATCATCCCCTCCTTCGCGGGCACGGGAAAGCCGCCCTCGGGCGCCGCACCCCGGAAGGCGGCATCGCCGAAGACTGAACGTCCGTTGCAGGCTACCTCTCCGTCGCGAATGGCCGGCTCTTGGCGGTCGGTGCCGGGAAAGACGAGCCTAACGTAGTCGGCGTCTTCCAGCTGCGGTGCAAAGCCGCGCGCGCGTGGCCGCTGCGAGAGGCGCATGATGCAGGCCGGAACGGGAGATGCACTGCGGGACGGATCCGCGATGCGGGACTCCGAAGGCTCGGCGCACCCGAAAATTCCCGCGACGGCCGTGCCGCAAAGGCCCGAGGCAAGTGCCGATACGATCAGTCGAAGGGACGATTTCATTGCTTGAAAAGGTAGCTTCGAACCTTCCGACCGGACCAATTTAAGCGGAACCGAGCGGCGAGAGGCCATAGGTAGCCCGGGCACTGGCGCTCGAAAGCTGTGCTTCGACCTGAAAAGGCCTATGACCCGAACGGGCGAGGGCCGGCGAACCGGGGCATCGCGACCTAACCGCTCCGGCAAAAGCTCCGGGAAACAGGGTCAGCGAGTCTGACCCAAATGGGCCGGCCAGCAAGCCGTGCCCCGTTTCGACGCCGCTCGCGTTGCGAAAGGCAATTGCTTTGGAGGGGCGCCGGCGCCCGGGCGAAAGAGCTCGCTGTTGAATGGCTCGCTGTTGAATGGAAGGCGGCGCCGGAATAAAGTAGGCGCTTGGTTCCGGTCACCAGAACCCAGCGACTATTGCTCAACCACCAACCGCGGGGCCTACGCATGGTCCCGTTTCAAGGCGAGGGCGCTCATGGCATATGAGTTTTACGTCACCATCGAGGGAACAACCCAGGGAGCGTTCAAGGGGGAGAGCCCTCGGAAGGCGCATACCGCGAAGCTGTCCGGGCTTTCCTACAATCACGAGATCAAGTCGCCCCGCGACATTGCAACCGGACAGGCGAGCGGCAAGCGCCAGCACGCTCCGATCCGGGTCAGCAAGGAATGGGGCGCCGCGTCCCCTCAGTTGTTTCAGGCCCTATGCACGAACGAAGTGCTGACCAAGGTGCTCTTCGAGTTCTACAAGACGACGCGCGAGGGGAAGGAAGAGTGCTATCACACCATCACGCTCACCGACGCCACGATCTCGCAGATCCGTTACATGACGGGCGCGGGGCTCGACAGTGCGGGCACGTCCAAGACGACGTCCGCGCACGACACGCACGAGCTCGAAGAGATCGCCTTTACCTACCGGCGCATCGAGGCCGAAAGCAAGACCGGCCAGACGATGGCCATGGACGACTGGACCGAGACCTGAGACGGGGCTCAGGAGCCCACCCCGACCTCGGGGTGGGCTCTCGCGCGCCCGCGACGAACCAAGGCACTGGAGGGCGCCACCCGTAAGGGTCGTGCCGACCGCGGCTCGAGCAGGCCGGGGCGCGACAGGTCAGGCAAATGCCCGCGGGACACACCTTGCTGACACGAGTCCGACGGCCTGAGTTTGCCGTCGCTCGGCGGAATATTTCTGACTCGGAAACCCGGGAAAGCGTACTCGAGCACCTGCGCGCCATGTGCATGACTCGGCAGGGGACCATGCTCACCGCCCCCGACTACGGCACCGCGACGGTGAGCGAGATGGTGCACTCCTTCCCGGACGCAATCGCCGAAATGGCCCGAGCCATCAAGCACACGATCCAGTACTACGAGCCGAGGCTCGTGAACGTCCGCATTCAGCACCTTCCCGCCGAGGACTTGACGCTCCGCTATCAGATTAGTGCCCAGCTCGTTCGCGACTCCACCAAGGTTCCCGTGGAGTTCGAGACGAGCCTCGACACGAACCGCAAGCTGACGATTCGGTAGCGGGCGCGGAGCGGGTTCCCGGTGCCGTTCAACAAGTACTTTCAGGACGAGCTGAGCTACCTGCGCGAGCTCGGGCGAGAGTTCTCGTCCGCCTACCCGGCGCTAGCCCCAATGCTGGCCGACCGCGGTGGCGACCCGGACGTCGAACGGTTGCTCGAGGGCGTCGCGTTTCTGACCGGACGCATCCGGCAAAAGCTGGACGACGAGTTGCCCGAGCTGATGTTCGCGGTCGCCTCGCTGTTGTTTCCGCAGATCGTGCGCCCGCTGCCGAGCGCGGCAATCCTCGAGATTACGCCGCTGCCGAACGTGCTGCGCGACGCGCGCGTGGTCGCCGCGGGCTCCGAGTTTTGCAGCGTCAAAGTCGACGGCACCTCGTGCCGCTTTCGGTCCTGCACCGATTGCGAAATAGCCCCCTGGACGCTCGACACCATCCGCCTCGAGACGCTGGCCGGCGGCGCGCATCAGCTGCGCCTCGAGTTGAGCTCCGGCAGCGCGGCCATGCTGCAGGTGCTGCCGTCGAAGCTCCGGCTGCACCTCGCCGGCGACGATCGCAACAGCCAGACGTTGCTCGCCTGGATGACTCACCACGTCGAAAGCGTCGCGCTGGTGGAGCCGCAACTCGGCGGAACGGAACGTTCGATCGAGCTCGACCCCGCCGTCATCAGCGCGGCCGGCTTCGCCGAGAACGAATCGTTGTTGCCCGCGACCGAGGCGGCGTTCCCCGGCTTCCGCTTGCTCGCGGAGTATTACATGCTGCCCGCGAAGTTCGCCTTCGTCGACATCGCCGGCCTGCGTCGGATCGAGGAGCTCAACCCGGACCTGACGCGAGTCGGCGTGCTGATTCGTTTCGACATGCCGCTGCCGATGCGGCAGGTATCCGCCGACGACGTCAAGCTTCACTGCGTCCCCGTGATCAACCTCTTCGAAACCACGGCGGACCCGATTCGCGTCGTGCCCGGCCGCGAGCAGCATCTACTGCGCGCCGCCGGCCTTCAGCCGACGCACGGCGACGTGTACGCCATCAGGAAGGTGGAGACCGTCTCCCGCGGCAGCAGCGAGCGCCTCGAGATCCCGCCCTTCTTCGACTTTTCGCACGCGGCCTCGATGAACGACGATGCCCGCATCTACTACACCACGCACACGCGCCCAAGCGTCGTCGGCGACGGTGCCGACGTCTACATCGCACTCGGCAGCCCGGAGAACTCCGGCATCACTCCGCAGGCCGACGTGCTTTCGATCGATCTCCTGGCATCGAACGGATCGCTGGCCAAGGCGGTTCGCGCGGGGGAAATCAACGTCGCGACGTCGTCCTCGCCGCCGTACGCGTCCTTTCGCAACCTCCGGGCAGTCACGCCGCACGTGCCGCCGCCGCTCGGACACGAGCTCCAGTGGCGGGTGACGGCGCACGCCGCCATGAACCTACGCGCGTTGACCGAACCGGAAGTGCTGCGCACCGCCCTCGGCGTCTACAACTTGCACGCCATCGTCGATCGCCAAGCGGCGCGAGCCAACGAGCTCCGCATCCAAGCCATCAAGGACGTGCGCGTCAAGCCGACCGAGAAGCTGTTCCGCGGCGCCGCGATCCGCGGCATTTCGGTCGAAATCGATCTCGATGACAGCGGCTTCGCGGGCGACGGAGACTTGTGCCTGTTCGGCTCCGTCATGGAACGCTTCTTCGCCGAGTACGTTTCGATCAACTCGTTCTCGCGGACCAGCGTCAAGTCCGTCCGCTCCAACCTGGTGTTCTCATGGCCGGCCCGCTCCGGAAATCAGACGCTGCTCTGAAGGAGCTGCTCGAGAGCTCGGGGAAGCGTTTCGGCTTCTTCACGGCGGTTCACCTGCTGCACCGGCTGCAACCGAACGCCTCGCCTGTAGGCGAGCTCGGCCCGAGCCAGAACGAGCCTGTCCGTTTCCGTCACGATCCGCAGCTGATTTTCCACGCCGGAGACGTGAGCGAAATCAGTTTCAGCGATCACGGCCGCGGCCGCGCGACGTTGGTGAGCACGTTCCTCGGCCTCTACGGCGCGGCGTCCCCGCTCGCGACCCACTTCGCGGAGGAAGTGATCCGCGCCGAGCTCAACGACGAACCGTCGCTGCGAGCTTTCTACGACTTGCTCCACCACCGCTTGCTCAGCCTCTTCTATCGAGCGTGGAAGAAATACCGCCCCCAAGTGAGCTTTCGCACCGACGGCCAAGACGCGTTCACGCGGCGCGCGCTTACCTTCGTCGGCATGGATTTCGCCGGAGCGATTCCGCGCCACGGTTTACCGCCGTTCGTGCAGCTGGCGCTGGCACCACTGCTTTCCCTGCGCACACGCCCGGAGCGAACGCTGCGCATCGTGCTCGGCCGGCTGTTTCCCGGCATTTCCATCGGCATCGTCCCGTTCATCGGGCGTCAGGCCAGGATCGAAAGGGACGAGCAGGTCTCGCTCGGGTTGCACAACACGACCCTCGGCGTGGACGTCACGATCGGCACGCGGGTGCACGACCGGGCGAGCCGTTTCCGCGTGTGCGTGGGGCCGGTGGAGCACGAGCTCTACGACCGGATCATGCCGGGCGGTCAGCACTATCCGGTTCTGCGTACCATCATCGAGCATTTCACGCGCGGCGTGCTCGAGTGCGAGCTCGAGGTGACCTTGGCCGACGACGCCGCGGTGGAATTCCGCCTCTGTCATCCGCGCAGCAGCGTGCTCGGCGTGAACACGCAGCTCGGGATCGGAATGAAACGCGCACCGCGCCGGATGCGAGCCCTGCTCAGTGCCGACATTGCGGAAGCGAAGGCCTACCCCGTGTTGGAGACGGACGCGGCCACGGCCTGAGCGCTCAGAGTACCTGCAACGTCTGGATCACCCGCATCAGCTCCCCGGTGACGGGTTTCATCGAGTCGCTGGGATGCACCATCTGGATCAAGACGATTCGCTTGCCGCTGCGCGTCAGGTACTCGCGGCTGTAGTTGACGTATGGGGCCTTGGGGGCCGCCACCGGACGTTCGATGTCGTAGGCGCGCGCCTGGGCGTTCCAGGTGGCGGCCGGCACCGGCCTGCCCAGCACGATGCCCCCGGACTTTTCGACTTCCTCCTCGTAGCGCTGCATCACGACACGCCAGGGCTCGCGGGGCGACTCGATGCGCTCGTACACCGCGAACATCAACTGATTCGGGGAAACGTACTCGATGAAGCGGCGTTCCGGCTCGTTGCTCGCGCGCCGGATCAACCACGCCTTGGGCCGAGAGAGTCGGACCGAGCCTTCTAGCACCTCGACGCCGATGTAACCGATGGCCGGCGGTGCCTGCTCGAGGTCGAGCGGGGGGTACGGGGTCTCGAAGGCCTTGGCGAGGTCGGGCCCTCCCGTGCCGTCGAAGTCGTAAAATACGCGGTTTCGGAACGCACTCGGGTCGGGTCCGCCCGCGCACGCGACGCCGA
>DASWGX010000533.1:0-5033 GCA_036393455.1 Polyangiaceae bacterium | reverse complement strand
TGGACGCGGCGGGTATCTCGAAGGGCCGCGCGGCAATCGAACCTCTCGCCGCGGACTTGGTCTCGGACATCGTGCGGCTCCAGTATCGCTGGTCGGACGAGCTCGACGTCGTGGCGGAACCCTGGTCGATGTAGCGCGGGCGTGGCGTGCCGCGATCTCGCCGCCAGCCGACGCGAGCGGTGGAGCTCAGTCGCCGCAGTACTCGGCCAGCGACTCGGTCGGGTGCAGAGTCTCCAGCACCTCGGCCTTGGCGACGCGCACGCGCTCGTCGGAAAGCCGCGCCCGCGCCGCTTCATACAGCCACTCGGCGAGCCGCTCGGACGTCGGAGTGAAGGGAAAAACGGCGACTTTGATACCGCCGGGACGCTCGTTGCGAGCACCGGCGAGCTCTCCCTCGAGAGCCGCCTGGGGCGTGCCGAGGTCTCCGAGCGTTTCCTTGCGCGAAGAAACCAGGCCGCGCCCGAGCTCCGTCAGCGCCGCGCGGTTCTCCTCGTAGCTCTTGTGGCCGAGCGCCAGGCTGTGATCGAGCAAGCGATGGCACGGTTCGAGCACGCGCGCGTGCAGCACGTCGAAGTCGAGGACGAAGCCCTGGCGATCGAGAACCTTCGCCTCGAGCGTCACTCGAAACAGCCAGGTGTGACCGTGGAGCGAGATGCACGGGCCGTCGTGCCCGCGAACGTGGTGAGCAAAGTGAATATGTAGCCCCGTAGTAACGCGGTACATTGGGAAGAAGCCTAGGCCCGGTTCGGGGCTCCGTCCAGAGCGCGCCCCGCTTCGTCCGCGGCGCCGGCGCTAGCAGCCGCCGGCCGCGCGAGGCGCCACTCCGTTCCCCCGGGGCCGTCCGAGAGCTCGACGCCGAGACGGCCAAGCTCCTCGCGGATCGCGTCCGAGCGCGCGAAGTCCTTCCTTTGACGCGCTTCGCTGCGTTCGACGATACGCCGAGCCACTTCGGCCTTGTCGATGCCGAGTGCCGCGGCGCGGCGATCGCGCAGGCGCGCCAGGAATTCGGCCGGCTCCGCGCTTCCGATGCCGAGCGCCGTCCCGACGGCGACGAAACCGGCGTCCGCCGCGGCTTTGAAGCTTCGCGGCGCCTTGCCTCCCTTGGCGAGCGCCCGATCCGCGAGCTCGTTCACCGCCTTGAGGAAAGCCGCAAGGTGCGCCAGCGCCACCGGTGTGTTGAGGTCGTCGTCGAGCGCCGCCGCGATGCGTTCACCGACGCGAGCGAGCTCCTCGGGCGCGGCGTCACGAGCATCCGTCAGCCTGTTCTCGGCGATCGTCTTCAACCGTTCGCGGGTCGAATAGACGTACTCGAGCCGTTCCTCCGCCAGCACGAACAACGGAAAACCGAGCAGCCTACCCTGAGCGTCGAGCTTCCAGTCGATGCTCAAGGGCGCGCGATAGTGAACGGTCAAGAGCGCGTAGCGAACGGCTTCGGGTTCATGCATCGCGAAGGCTTCCCGGAGCACGAAGAAGTTCCCCAGGCTCTTCGACATCTTCTCCTTGTTGACCTGCACGAAGCCGTTGTGAACCCAGTGGCGCACGAAGGGTTTGCCCGTCGCTCCTTCGCTCTGGGCGAGCTCGTTCTCGTGGTGCGGAAACACCAGGTCGAGCCCGCCGCCGTGCAGATCGAACGACGGCCCGAGGTACTTCATGCTCATCGCGGAGCATTCGATGTGCCAGCCCGGACGCCCCGGACCCCACGGGCTCGGCCAGGCGAGCTCATCGGGGTCGCTCCGCTTCCAGAGTGCGAAATCCGCGGGGCGGCGTTTGCGGAGGGCTTCGACCGCGTCGACACGTTCACTCGCTCCCGCCAGCATCTCGTCGAGGCGACGATGGGAGAGCTTCCCGTACTCCGGAAACGACGAGACGTCGAAGTAGACGTCGCCGTCGGAAACGTACGCGTGCCCGCGCTTCACGAGCGTTTCGATCAACGCGCGAATGTCGTCGATGTGTTCGGTGACCCTGGGCTCCACGTCGGGCGGAAGACAGCCGAGCGCGCGTACGTCCTCTTCACAGGCGACACGAAAGCGCTCGGCGAGCGCGCGCGGATCTTCCCCGTTCTCTCTCGCGCGCTTGACGATCTTGTCCTCCACGTCGGTGACGTTGCGGACGAAGGTGACGCGCGGGTAGCGCGACCTCAGATGCCGCACCAAGACGTCGTAGACGACGTACATGCGGCCGTGGCCGATATGCGAATAGTCGTAGACGGTGGGCCCGCAAGCGTAAACGCGAACGTGGCCCGCGTCGGCCGGTTCGAACGGTTCCTTGCGGCTCGTCAGCGTGTTGTAGAGTTCCAGCGTCATCGGTCGGCGCCCGGGGAGCGTGTTCGATCCGGTTTCACAGCGTCAAGCAGAGGTCCGGCCCCGACGCCTCCGCCGCAGCGTAACGGCCGGCGTCGTCTCGACGCAAACGAGCCGCCGCGCAGGCCGGGTCGTGAGTGAAAAACAGCCACGCCCGCTGTTCCAGGAGCTTTTGGTAAAGGTCCGCCTTTTCGTCGATCAACCGTTCGGGATAGCGGTCGTAGCCCATGGTGATTGGCAGGTGCACCCAGGCCGAGCCGGGGACCAGGTCCGCGCAAAAGAATACGGAGCCAGCGGAGCCCGACACCCACGCGTGCAGCATCCCGGGAGTGTGCCCCTCGGTTTCGACGAATCGGTACCCGTCACCGAGCACCCCCTCTGCCTCCGCCGCCGAGCCCACGATCGTAAGCCGGCCGCTCGCCTCCAGCAACGGCACGAGCTCGGCGATGAACGACGCGCGATCGCGCGGGTGCGGGTGCCGGGCGCGTTCCCAAGCAGTGCGCCCGACGACGAAGCGCGCCCGCGGAAACAACAGTTCCAGCGCGCGCCCGGCGCGGTACTCGGTCAAGAGGCCGCCCGCGTGATCGAAGTGGAGGTGGCTCAGCACCACGACGTCGATATCCGAGTGCTCGAGGCCGCGCGCGGCGAGCGACCGCAGAAGGACATGCTCCGTTTCCACGACGCCGTAGCGCTCCTTGAGCTTCGGTTCGAAGAACGCCCCGATTCCGGTTTCGCACAGCACCTTCTTGTCGCCGTGATCGAGCAGCATCGCGCGGCACGAAAGCTCCACGCGCGACGCCTCGTCCGGCACGAGCCAGCGGCTCCAGAGCGCGCGCGGCACGTTGCCGAACATCGCGCCGCCGTCGAGGCGCTGGCGATTGCCTTCGATCGAAACGACCGTGAGCGCGGTCACAGGCGAGCCTCCGAAGCGCCGCTCAGTAAGGAAGCCCCGGCACGTCGAGCTCCACCTGCCACAGCCCGGCGGGGTTCAGCGTGGTGACGAACAGCGTGGTGCGATTCGGTCCACCGAAGGCCGCGTTGGTGGTGTTTCCCATGCCGACCGAAAGCCGCGTCGGGTACGCGCCTCCGTCGCGATCGTACACGGCAACCTCGCTGCCCGTGGTCACGTACAGGTTGCCGGCGCAATCCATTCCCATACCGTCGCCGCCATGCGTCGCCAATTGCGCGTCGTTGGCGAGAGCGCCGCCAACCATGACGTCGAAGCGCCTGACCTCGCTCTGCCCGGCGATGTACAGCACCGTTTCGTCCTCGCTGAGGGTGATGCCGTTCGGGCGCGACGGCGCTCCCTGGATCGCCTCGGGGTCGCCGCCGAGCGGCACTCGGTAAGCCCGCTCTTCGTCCTGCGGCGGCGGTTGGGGCGCCTGATAGTTCGGATCCGTGAAGTAGAGCGTACCGTCGTCGTGGAACGTCAAGTCGTTGGGCGAGTTGAAGCGTTCCTCCATGAACATGGTGACGAGCGGCGTCTGCATCGCCGGGTTGTCGATGTCGATCACCGTGATGCTGCCGTCCCCTTGAACCGCGGCGACCAGATCGCCGTCGTCGTTGACGGCGATGCCGTTGGAGTCCGACCCTGGTAAGAACACCGTCGGCGCCATGCCGGGCGTGTACTTGATGATGCGGCCGGTATTGTCCCCGGCGATCTCGGAACCGTATAGCGAGTCGCCAACCCAGACCGGCCCTTCGAAGTTGAAGGAACCGTTCAAGCCGCTCGGCGGCACGCCGTCGACGCGCTCCAGCGATTTTCCCGCAAGGTCGAGCGGGAGCGCTCGCTCCGCGTCGCTGCAGCGGGCGCTCGTCGCTCCGCCGCCGCTGCCCCCGGCGCCGGTACCGCCGCTGCCCCCGGTACCGCCGCTGCCGCCGCTGCCGCCGGTCGAAGTGCTACCTGCTGCGCCACCGCTGGCAACGCCGCCGGTGCCGGAGCCGGTACCGCCCGCGCTGGTTGCTCCGCCGCTCGCGCCGCCCGAGCCGGTGGTGCCACCGCCACCCGTACCCGAAGCGACCGCGCCGCCCGTGCCACCCGAACCGCTCGCCGTCGTGCCGTCCGTGCCGCCGCCGTCCGACGAGCAGGCCACGTAGACGAGGCCGAGCACGATCAGACCGTGAGGATACAAGCAAGCTTTCATTCGAAGACTCCTCGATGCTGGGCGCTTCGCTCCCATCTACCACACGAGCCGAGCCGAGCCATGGCGCTCCGCCACCCGTCTGGTCAACGCGCCGCACCCGCCGCCCGCGCCTCTCGATGACGATCGACCCAGTAGGCCCAGAGCACGAGCAGCCAGATGGCCTGCGCGGACCAGGCGACGGCCTCGACGTTCGGCGGCGGTGGACCGAACAGGTTCCAATAGCCAATGGCTCACGACGAGAGCGCCGAGCACGAGCACCCCTTTCGCGTCACGCCGCACGACGCCGTACGAGAGCCCGAGCACGAGACCGTAGACGGCAAGGCCGAGCAAGCTGTGCGAGTACGGGTAGTGCGTGAAGTCGAGCGGCGTCACCGCCGTCATGCCGGGCTCCACTTGGAACGACTCGGCGCCCGCCAGCACGAGGGTCGGCCACAGTAAATCGGCCAGCTGACACGCGAGAAACAGAGTGCCCAGGGACGCTTTCGGAACGAGCCGCTTGGCTCCGAACCCGAGCGCGAAGTGACCGATGAACACGACTTTTTTCGTCCTCCGTGCCGCGCTCGCCGTCGCGCCGCTTGGCGGCGAGCAC
>DASWGX010000532.1:0-4627 GCA_036393455.1 Polyangiaceae bacterium | reverse complement strand
GAGCGCGAGCGAGCGGCCGAGCGCCGCGCGCGCTTCGCTCTGCTTGCCCTGCCCTGCGTAAATCGAGCCGAGGTTGCCGAGCTGAATGGCCTGGCCTTCGAGACTGCCGAGCTTTTCGAAGTGGGCGAGCGAGCGCTGGTGGTGGTGGATGGCCTTGGGGATATCGCCGAGCGTCCGGTAGCAGTTGCCGAGGTTGCCGAGCCACTGGGCCCGAAGGGCGTCGTCCCCGGTGGCTACGAGAATGCGGGAGCCGGCGGCCAGGGCGCGCGCGTACTCGCCGCGGCGCGCGAGGTGACGGAACAGCGGATAGAAGAGCGTGCTCGCTTCGGTGATTTCTCCGCGTTCGACGAGCCGCTCGACCGAGGCGAGGCCTTCCGGCACGGCGATGTCGAAGGCGGCGTAGTCGGTGGGGTCGGCGTGCGCGGCGAGGTGGGCGTCGAGCCAGGTTCGGTGCGCGGCTTCGAACGGCGCGAGAGCGTGCTGTTCGCGGACGAGCAGGCGCACCACGTCGTGAAGGCCCCAGGGTGCGGCCGCTCGCTCATCGACGTATTCGGCGAGCGAGACGTCGGCGAGGTGGTCGAGCGCCGCGCGCGTTCGTTCGGGCCCGAGCTTCGCGACGGCCGCGACGATGTCGTGGCGGGTGCCCTCGGCGCAGACGGCAAGGGCGCGCAAGCTCTGTCGTTCGTCCTCGGAGAGGGCAGTGAGCGAGGCGATGAACGTCTGGAGCACGCCGCGCTCGATGCCGTCCGCGCCCTTGTCGACGAAGCGATCGAGCGTGTCGAGGGGTGCGGCTCTGAGCTCGGTGAGGAGCTCGGCGGCACGAAGGCCGCGCTTGCGGCGGGGCTGCCCCGCGACGAGGTGCAAGGCCAGAGCGAGACCGCCGACGAAGGTTCCGAGCGCGTCGAGGTCGGCGGCGTTTTCGCGTTCGAATTGGGGCGCGGCTTTCTTGAGATAGTCGCGGCAGCGCTCGGTGTTCCAGCGACCGAGCTTCAAGGCGCTGCTCGTGACGCGCGCTCCGAGGCTGCCGGCGAGGCTCACGTCCCGCGAGGTGACGAGCGTGCGCGCTTTGCCGCCCGGGAAGGGCAGCGTTGCGACCTTCTGCACGGCGGGATCGACGTTGTCGACGACGAGGAGGACCGGCCTTTCGTGAAGCTCGCGGCCGAGGTGCTCGCACGCCTCTTCCAGCGTCGGGTCGCGGTCCTTCGGCCAGCCGAAACGGCGCGCCACGCGCGGCAGGTCGAGGGCGAGGGAAGGGGCGTCGATCCACGCCGCGCCGGCGGGAAAGAGCTCGGCCGCGCGCCGGGCCACGAGCTCGTGCGCGAGCACGGTCTTGCCCACGCCGCCCATGCCGTGCGCCACGACGCACACGGCCTCGCTTGGTCCCGCGAGCAGTTCGCAGAGCTCGGCGAGCTCTTCCTGAGCACTGAAGAACGGTACGGCCTTCGCCGGCACGCGGCCGGGGCCTTCGAACAGGACGGGCGGCTCCGAACCTTCGCCGCGCACACCCTCGCGGAGCAACTCCATCACCTCGTTGAGGTACTCGTGCGTTTTCTCCTGCCCCTCGCGGCTCGCGAGGTTCCGATGCATGAAGCGGAGTGTGCGCTCGAAGTATTCGTCCTGGAGCTCGCGGCTTTGCAGGAACTCTTCGCGCTGCTCTCGGGCGAGCTTCGTGAGCTCCGTGCTCAACCGCGCGAACGACGGCGCCACGACCTCGGCGAAGTACGCGCCGAGCGCGCGCTTGCGTTCTTCCTCCGAATCCCACGCCTGGCCCGCCTCGACGAAGCGCCGCGTGGCGGTGTCCGTGAAGAGCTTCGCCATGCGGTGCACGAGCCCGCTTGCCGCGGCACCGGCGAGCGGCCCCGCGTACGCCGCGAAGACCACGCCGGCGAGAGCCGCCGCCGCGCCGGCCCTGTCGCCTTTGATGACGAGATCGAGCGGCCCGGAGAAGTCCTTGGCAGAGAAGTCCTTGGGAGCGAGGGGGTCCCCCATCTCGAGGCCGAGGGTAGTCCGGTCGTGGCTTCGAGTCCATGCCCGGGAGCCTGCAATCACCCCGGGGAGCCTGGCGGCGCGGGGCCGCTCGGGGGCTGCTCACACGTTGCCGTCACTTTTCGCTCGCGGTGCAGCCCAAAGAAAACCTTCACGTTCAATGACGGGCGCGTGGCGCTGTCTTCTGCGCCTCGCTTCACTTCGATCGAATCCGGGCTCCAAGTTGGCGTCAGCCGCAGCAGTGCTTCGCACAACTCTGTCTCGAGCAGCACGCCGTACGCCAAGTGCCGAAGCTCCGCGACAGCGCGCCGAGCGTCGCTGCGGCGAAAGCCCGGATGTGCCGAATACCTACGACGGGTCGGTCCTCGAGCCTGGCATGGAGATCATCGCTCACGGGGTGCGTGAGGGGTCACTGGGCTATGAATGGCTGGTGGCCGTTCAGAGTACGGGTACGGACATAAGCCGCGGGCCGAAATCAGCGAGTCAGTCGCGCGTGACGCCGGTGCCGGCGCACGAGCAAGCTCAGGCCCAAGATGCCGAGCGCGGCGACCGAGCCGCGATGATCGGGGCCGGGGGCTACGCGACAAGCGCACCCTGGTGCGCCGCTTTCGGGCGCGCCGCCGTTCGTCCCGGGGTTGACACCGCCGCTCGCGCCGCCGGTACCCGGAAGACCAGTGCCCGCGCCTCCCAGGCCCACGCCGCCAGTTGCCCCGCCCGCGTCGGGCGCTCCTCCGCCCGTGTTCGGCGTTCCGCCCGCCGGCACTCCGCTGCCCGCGCTCGCGCCGCCGGTGTTCGCGGTTCCGCCCGCGCCAGTCCCTCCGACGCCAGAGTTGGTTCCGCCCACGTCGCCCGTGCCGCCAGTGCCGCTCGTGCCGCCAGTGCCACCGGTCGGGTCGGGATCGGGGGCGGGGGGGACGCAGCTTCCCGGCGCGACGGTCGTCACGTTGCCGGCGTTGTACGCGCCGATGTCGGGCGCGCCCGCTCGCGTCGTCGCGTTGAAGCATTGGGCAACGCCGCCGATGCTCTTGATGTAGTCGATATCGATGTCGTATTGCCACCAGCTCTCGCGCGCGACCGAGCCGACCATGACCGGCGTGCGCCGGACGATGCAATTCGGATCGAAGCCGACGTCGCTCGCGGGTACGCCGTTTCCGCTCGAGCCCGCGCCGATCAGATTGGTGGCGCCGGCAGCCGGAACGAAGTTTGGATTGGTTCCCGTGGGATCCGTGAAGAACGTCACGGAGCCGGTGGTCACCACGTTGTTCATCCACCCCGAGGGGGGCTGGTTGACGACCGGCTGCGGCCCAGCCGGCGCTTGGCCGGTTCCGACGATGACGTTGTTCATGAACGTGACGCCCTGCTGCGTGACGCCGCCGTTGGTGAAGTAGAGCTCTCCGGGATTGGTCGGGCCGGTGGCCCGGGAGCCGAACTGGGAGTTGTGATAGCAAGTGTTGTTGATGAAACGCGTGCCGGAGCTGTCGGTGAGACGGAGGCACGAGCCCGCGTTGCCGAACGCGACGTTGTTGATCAGGGTAACGCCGTTCGACTCCTCGTCGACGATGAAGCCGCTGCCGTCCGTGTTTCGTTCGGCGTCGGTGTTTTCGAACGAGATGACCCCTTCGACCAGATTCCCCGTGCCGTGGGCCTCGAACAGCGTTACCCCGCTCGACCATGAATGCACCACGCTGCTGCCGTTGTGTGCGGAGATCGAGTTTTTCAGCTGGAAGCCCTCCGCGCTGAAAAAGGTGAACCCGGTGCGACCGTTCGAGTAGGAGATACAGTTTTCAATCTCCCAGTGCCCGTTCGACTCTTCGTCCGACTCCACTCCACCCGCCCAGCCGTTGCCGAAGCCGATATTCCAGCCGCGGGAAACGATGCCGTCGAAGCGCACGTACTCGGCCTCGGCGGAGCCGACGCCGCTGCCTTCGTCGTCGTCGTTCGGACCAACGCCGGGGCCTTCGATGATTGGCGTCGCGCACTCATCCGCCTTGAAGGTGATCCAGGCATCGGTGGTCCCGGAGTTGGTGAGGTAGAGCGACGTCGTGTAAACGCCGTCCATCAAGATGACGGTGTCGCCCGGCGCGCTTTCGCTCGCGCCGCTCGCGAGGGCACACGGGGCGTTCCGCGTGCAGCCCGTGGTCGCCGTGCCCGTCGGGGAGACGTAGAGCGTGGCCGCGTTGGCCGTGGCCGCGGACAGGAGCGCGGCGAGCGAGGACAGGAAGCAAGACTTGGCCATGGTGAAGCACCTGGTTTATGGGCGAGCGGTCACGTTGACGCGGGGAAACAAGCTAGCAAAGCTTCGATGGTCTGTCCCCCCCCCAAAAAGCTTCTGGTCGGGGAGCCGCCGATGCGCCGCTCGATTAGGCGCTTGGGGCGCTGCCACACTATGCTGCGCGCCGTGAGAGTTCCCACCCGGCCGTGTCGGTTGTTCCTCGTCGCGCTCGGCGTCGTCCTCGCCGGTGTGAGCTGCCGATTGAAGAGACCGCCGGAGGACGCCGCACGGCCCCGGGTCGAGGATGACAAACGGCAGCTCGCAGCCGCTACCTCGGGTCAAGGCTCTTCGGAAGAGCATATGTACGTTCAGGGCCGGCATCTCTACGATCGCTGCGGACAGCAGGTGGTGTTGCGCGGGGTGAACAAG
>DASWGX010000531.1:0-6268 GCA_036393455.1 Polyangiaceae bacterium | reverse complement strand
CTCTACCGGCACCTTCACGCTGCACGCGATCGAAACCGAGTGCGACGGCATTCAGACGCTGCAAATCCCGATGCCGACCACATCGCGCAGCTTCAGCACCGAGCAATCGGGCGGGTCGAACCCGATGCGGTTCTACTACCTCGAGCTTCGCTCGAGCGTGGGGCTCGACACGGGCATGACGAATCAGGTCATGGTGCACGCTTCGGACGACGTGCGCTCGCCGAACCAGACCTCCGCGCGCAGCGTGCTCATCGACATGAACCCTTCCTCGAACCCCGTGAACGGCATGACGGCGGGGCAGAGCTTCACGGATCCGGCGGGCGGCGTCACTTTCCGGGTGGACAGCGTGGACGGGGCGAAGGCCACCGTCACCGTTACACTGGAGGACTCGGACGATCCCTCGACGTGCATGGACGGCAGCGAGCTCGTCGGCTCGGGTCCGGATACGTGCACGGACACGGGAGGCGGCAGCGGCGGCAGCGGCGGCACGGGTGGCGGTGGCACGGGTGGCACGGGTGGCAGCGGCGGTGCAGCGACGGGCGGCGGTGGTGCCGGCGGCAGTGCGGTAGGCGGTGCGGTAGGCGGTGCGACGGCGGGGGGCGCGGGCGGCAGCGGTGGGACGGGCGGTACGACGAGCGGAGGCGCGGGCGGTACGGACAGCTCCGCAACCGGAGTCGGTGGCACGGGTGGCAGCGGTGGGACGACCGCGGGCGGCGCGAGCTTCGGCGGCAGCGCGACGAGTGGTTCTGCAGGGTCGGCAGGCGTCGGCGGCTCCGGCATCGCCGGGTTCGGCGGCGCGTCCGCCGGCGCGAGCTCGATTGGCGGGGGCGCAGCGGTGCCCATCGCACCCTCCGATGACGGAGGTTGCAGCTGTCGAACCGCCGGACGCGGGACGTCGCAGTTTCCGAGTGGGCTCGTGGTTGCGGCGGGGTTGGCGGCGGGTCTCGGCTTGCGGCGCCGCAAGAGCGCGCGCATCGCGAAAGCGGGCTGAAGGCGTTCGGCCGCTACGGCGAATCCGGGCCGGCTACCCGCGCGGCGCGGATGTCGTCTTCGTCGAGAGCTGCGGCGTAAATTCGGAGCTCGTCGTAGCAGCCGTTCAGCTCATCGCCTCGTCGTACACTTCGAGCGTTTCCTTGGCTGCCTTTTGCCAGCTGAACGCGGCGCGGCGCTCGAAGCCCCGTTCACGGAGCTCGGCGCGAAGCGCCGGCTCGTCGTAGAGGCGCTTCAGCTTCGCCGCCATGTCGGAGACGTCGTAAGGGTCGGCGAAGAGGGCGGCATTTCCCGCGATTTCCGGCAAACAGGAGACGCTGGAGGTGAGCACCGGACAACCCGCGGCCATGGCTTCGAGCACGGGCAGGCCGAACCCCTCGAGCTTGGAACAGAAGACGAAGGCGAGCGCGCCGTTCAGCAGGCACAGGAGATCCTCGTCGCCGATGCTGCCGAGCGGCCGATAGCGCTCGGCAACGCCGAGCGCCAGAGCGAGCCGCTCGAGCCGGCGCGCGCTTCCGAAGCGATGCACGACGGCGAGGCGCGCCGGCGAGCCGGGGGGAAACGCGCGCGCAAAAGCCCGCAGCATGCCGGCGTGGTTCTTGTTCGGCGAGACAGCGCCGATGCACAAGAAGAAAGGCGCATCCGAGCCGGTGAGCTCGCGACAGCGCCGGCGCACGGCGTCCTGGTCCGCGAGCTTGCGAAAGGATTCGGTGACGCCGTGGTAAACGACGCGGAGCTTGTCCCGGCAATCCGGGACGCGCTTTCGGATCTCGTCGGCGGTGGTCTTGCTGACCGAGATCACGCGCCGCGCCCGGGCGAGCGAGTCCGGCACCGCCCAGAGGAAGTAACCCCACTCGAGCCAGCTTATCGGAAATGGGTAGTTGCTGGTCTTGGGTTGTTCGAAGTTGAAGGCATCGTGCATCGTGAGCACGGCGGGGCAGGCGAGGCCGCGCGGCAGCACGTGAAACGGACTGTGAAAGAGGTCCGCCGGGCCGAGCTTTCCTAGCTCGCGGCCCAGCAGCAGGCTCGTCCGGGGGCCGTACGGCGCGTGGTCGAATACCAGCGACGCCCGGGAGCGCAGGGGCAGGGCGGCACCGGCTCTTCGCTCGACGAAGGACCACGCGAGCTCGGGATTGGCGCCCTGCATCGCGGCGCAGAGCTCGCGCGTGTGCCGGCCGATGCCGCTCGCCGCGGGGCCGAGGTAGCGCGCGTCGAGCACGACTCGTTTCACGGGGGAAGCGTATCGCGCGGCGCGACGAGGCGGTCAACGCCGCCCTTGCCGTAGTAGGCTCGCCCGCTATCCCGTGCATACGGTCGTCTACGATCTGAGCATTCTCGCCACTGGCTATCGGTTTCGGGGCATCGGCCGCTACGTGAGCGAGCTCGCGCGCGGGCTCGACGCGCTGGAGGCCGAACGAGAGGAGGCCGGGCTTCGTCTGGTCTACCTCGAAGGCTTCGATCGCTTGGGGCGGCCGCTCCTTTCTTCGCGGCCGGAATCGGCGCTCGAACGATTCGAAGCGCGGCCGCCCGTACATGCGTACCGCCAGGCGTATGCATCACGGCTCGGTATCGGCCGGGCCGCGCGCGCGGCGAACGCCGCTCTCGTTCATCTCGGGTTTCCCGGCGCCACGCCGCTCGCGCGCGGTGGGGCGCTTCGCGTCGTCACCTGCCACGATCTCATCCCGCTTCGCTTCCCCGAGCACTACAGGGCGTGGAGCGAAGGCTACGCGGTGGGACGGCGCTGGCTCGATCGGCGCCGCTATCACTCGGCCGATCACGTGATCGCCGTCAGTCGTTCGACGGCCGAGGACTTGACGGCGCTGCTCGGGGTGCCTCCGAGCAAGGTGAGCGTCGTCTCGAGCGGCATCGACGCGAAGCGCTGGTCGTCGCAGGCGCGGCCCGAAGACGCGCGCGAGCTTGCGGCGCTCGGGCTCGGTGAACGACCCTTCGTCGTGTACGCGGGGGATGCCGACTACCGCAAGAACAGCGCCGGGATGTTCGCCGCACTGGCGCTCGCGAATCGCGAGCTGCCCGCGCCCGGGCTCTCGCTCGTGTGGGCGGCGAAGTTATCGAGCGCGCGCCGCCGGAGGCTCGACGCAGAGACGGCGCGCGCCGGCGTCGCCGACTCGGTGCGCTTCACCGGCCACCTTTCGGACGCGGCTCTCGGTGCGCTGTACCGCTCCGCGATCGCGACGCTTTTCGTCTCGCTCTGGGAGGGCTTCGGCTTTCCCGTGCTCGAGGCGATGGCGAATGCCTGCCCCGTGATCACGAGCGATCGCTCGAGCACGCGCGAGGTGGGGGAGGGGGCGGCCGAGCTCGTCGACCCCGAGGACCATGCCGCGATCGCGAATGCCCTGGTGCGCGTCGCCAGCGACGTCGAGCTCCGCGCGAAGCTCCGCGAGCGCGGGCTCCGGCGTGCGGGTGAGCTCGGCCTGGAACGTCAGGCGCGCGGCACCCTGGACGTGTATCGAAAGCGGCTCACTGGGCGAAACTAAGCGATTCTCCGGCTCGCGCCGCGTTCATCCCCCCGCGCGTCGAGTAGCCGCGCGGGGCCGCATGTCGAGCAGGCGGAGCGCCGCCGGAAGAACCAGCACGCCGGCGAGAACGCAGGCGACCTCCCCGGCGGCCGCGGCGACGCCGAAGCTGACGATGGCCTGGTTGATGCTGAGCGTGAGCGCAGAATAGCCGAGGATGGTGGTGAGCGAGCAGAGCACGACCGCGCCGCCCGTTTCTCCGACGACCTCCTTGAGCCCTTTGCTCCCGGCCAGCCGATAGCGCTGCATGACGTTGACGGCGTAGTCCGCACCGACTCCGACGGTGATCGGGAGCGCTACGAAGTTCAGAAAGTTCAACTTGAGCGGCGCCAGCGAAAACCCTTGCTCCGACCAGGGAAGGCTCGAATTGTAGACGTCGAGCACGGTCAGCATGGCGGTGAGGCCGAACAGCACGGAAAGGATGATCCCCAGGCGCGCGACAGCGCCGCGGAAGGCGACGAAAACGATGAACAGCGTGGCGGCGAGGGAAACCAGCATCGCCCGCGGCGCGTCCTCCACGATGGCCTGGATCATGTCGGCGAAGATCACGCTGCGACCGCTGCCGAGCACGACCGAACCGTCGGGGAGCTCGGTGCGCCGAAAGCTCGCGGCCCATTCGATCAGGTAGCGAGCGTCCCAGACGCTGCGCCCCGCGGCGGGAGTGATGTAGACCAGGCGCCCGCGTGTGCCGTCCCTTTCCGTGAAGGGTCGCGCCATTGCTTCCGGCAAGTCGTCGAGCCCGACCGGTTCGAGCTGTTCCGGCAAGAGCTCGGAGATGCGGCGCCAATCGTCGTCCTCGACGAAACCGCGCCGGTGCGCGCGCGCGAGCAGCGCGCGCGTTTCGCGGGCGAGCGCGAGCTTTCGCTCCTGATCGGCCGGCAACAGATCGAAAATGGTCAGCACCTTGTCGAAGGGGACGTGACCCGGCGCAGCCGCGTCGCGGCGCCGTTCGAGCTCGCGCTTGAGGGGCAATACCTGTTCGAGCCCGTCGACCATGACGGCAATGCCGTCTTGCCCCTGGCGCCCCACGATCTGGTCGACGACGTCCCCGACGCGGCGAGCCTCGGACTTGGCTCCCGCTGTCTGGTTGCGGATGTTCCTCATGTCGTATTCCATCGGCTCGGACAGGAGGTAGTGCCCGGCGCCGACCAACGAGAGGACTCCGATCGCGAACCCGCCGAGGGCCACGGCGCGCGGCGCGCGCTCGACCGCCCAGAGGAACGGCTTGCCGTAGCTCGCGCGCACGCGGTCGCTCGCCGGGTCGCGCTTCTTGATTGGGAAAACTCGCTCGCTCGCGACCAAGATGCCGGGCAAGAACAGATAAGTCGCGATCCAGCACAGGAGCATCCCGCTGCCGCCGATCACGCCGAAGTGCTTGAAGCCGCGAAAGTCCGTGACCACGAGCGAGCCGTAGGCGGCGGCCGCGGCGGCGGCGGCGGTGAGCGTCCCTTTCCACGTCTCGCGGTGCGCCACGGCAACGGCGCCGTCCGTCGCGAGCTCGCGGCGTGCCTCGAGATAGCGCGCCATGTAGATGATGCCGAAGTTGATGCCGTTGCCGACGACGATGCTGAAGAGAAAGCCGGTGGACGAGTTCAAGTGCCCCACCGCGATTCGAGCGAAGCCGAACGTCCACACCGCGCCGACGCCGACGGCGAGCGTCATCGCCAGGAGCGCGCGCACTCTCAGGAAAAACAGGAAGACGATGCCGAGGATCAACGAGACGCCCCACACGCCCACGTGGGCGAGGTCGTCCTTGATCTGCTGGTACTCCTCGGCGCTCGTGAGCAGATTGCCGCCGAGCGAGACGCGAAGCGAGCCGTCGGCGGCTGCTTCCCGGGTGATTTCGCGCACCCGTGCCAGGAGCTCGCGCGAACGCGCGAGGTCGCCGCTCGTGATCGGCGTGCGAACGAGCATCACCGCGGCGTCTCCCTCGGCGTCGAGGTAGTAACCGCTCGCGAATTTCCGGGCGAGCTCGGACTTGGCGGCTCGCGCTTCGATACGCTGTCGAATGGCGGCTTCCGTGATCGGTGGCGGCGGCGTGTCCTCGTCGAGCAGGAGGTCGGCGTGTCGCGCGACCTCGTAGTCGTAGCGCTCCTTCACCTCGTCGTGGATGCTCTCGACCAGGTCGAGCGGCGCGTACGCGATGCGGTGACGTCCCAGAAACGCGCGCGTCTCACGCGGTCCGTCGTCGACGCTCCCTACCCACGACGGACCGAGCGCGTGCAGGCGGCGGCCCGCTCGATCGACGAAAGCTTCGAGCTTGCGGCGCTCCGAGCCTTCCACCAGGATGGCGAGGGTCGAGGCGCTCGGCAGCCGTTCGTTGACGGCTTGGGCCACGACCACGCTTGGCTTGCCTTGCGGCAAGAGCTCGCTCAGGCTGGTTTTCAGCTCGAGCTTTTGCGCCAGGGCGCCGGCCAGCGCCACGGAAACGAGCATCGCGGCGAGCAAAGCCCACGGATGGCGCGTTTGCGCTTCGATGAGTCCGCTCACGAGCCGCCCGAGGATCGCGCGCGTTCGCGTGAACCGAGCCTCTGAGGCTTCCTGGTCGGACGACGCCATCGGCGCCTCATACCACGCAGCTTCGAGAGGGCAGCGCTGGCTCGGGCACCCGCGATCGGTGTTCTGCGGGGCGAGCGCGGTTGTCGGTTGCTGGGACCGTGTCAGGGGGCGGGGGCGGGGACAGTGGCGGTGCCAGCACGCTGTGGCCGTGGCGGTGGCCGCACGCGGGCAACGCAGCCGACTCC
>DASWGX010000530.1:0-8131 GCA_036393455.1 Polyangiaceae bacterium | reverse complement strand
GGTGGCTCTCGGCGCGGCCGAGACCTCCGACTTCGGTGACGGACAAGGGCGTGAAGGGACGCGTCGATGGGTACGAGGTGGCGCTCGGCAATCGAGCACTCACTAAGCTGTGATTTCACAGCTAGAGAGAAGAGTCAGCTTTCCCCCCCTTCTCTCTTCGCTACTCCTCGCTAGCTCTTTTCTCTGCCTGGCCTCCTGCCTATGGCTCTGCACGGTCTCTGCACGGTCTCTGCACGGTCTCTGCATCAGCGTGCGGGGTTGATTTGCTGTGCGCGCCGCAAGATTTCTCCCGCCGTCTCGGCATCGTCCGAGTGCACGTCAACGGCGAATCCATCTCCCACCGAGCGCACGGTCGCCTGCGCGCCACGCGGAACGAGCGGGCAGTACGCCATTTCGGGCATGTCGTGCCCAACGGCTGCGTTGCGTGCGAGATGGCAGTCAACCATCCGCTGCAGCCACTCGGCCGTGAGACCTGGAACGGCGGCCACAGTCACCGTAGCACCCACGGTCTCCGAAGTTTTGACCCTGCCCCCCTGGCTCTGGCTCTCTCCCTTGAGCGCCGTGACGCTTCGAACGTCGGCAACGTGGGAAAATGGGCTCACGTCTCGGTCCTGATCCGTAAGGCCGGCGCAGGCGCGCGCTTCGGCATCACGCAAGGCCTGCGATGCTGCACGGTGCTGCGCTGCCAGCTCGCGGTGCTCCTCGGCCGTTTTCATATGCCCTTGCGTGGGGTTGGTCGTGGCCGTCCAGCACACGCGACCCCTACCTGCTGAGCACCGCTTCCCGGCCTGCGACGCCTCGGGGTCATGCTGCGCGGCGTGTTGCGAGGCCTGGTCCTCCTCCCGAGCCGCAGCAGCCTGATGCTGTGCCGCGCTCATGTCATGAGGCTGAGTGCCCGCGGCGTGGCCGCAGGCGCTGGCTGCTAGAGTGACCGACAGGGTCATGATTCGCGTGGTGTTCATGATTGGTGCTTTCCTTCCAAGGTTTCGGTTCTGTTTCATGTCCCATGCCCCATGGGGTTATCTGGCACTGGCAGCGAGCAAAGCTCGTGCCAGCGCGCAGCGCTAGTGTTCCATGCTGCCGTGGGACTTTGCCGACCCGCAGAAACGCAAGGTCTTCGCCGGCCAGGCTGCGGCGCGCACAGCTTGCGCGCCGGGCAGTGCCGATGCAGGAGCAGCTCCGTCGAGACTCTCCTGGTTCTGCAAGCTCGGCGCTGGGTGCAAGGAATCACCGCACGGCGTCCGAGCGGGGCTGGCACGCGCCGGCGCGCGCCGTTCGGCCCGGTTTTCCGAGATTTCCGCACCCGCTGAGCACACTGGAACGGGCCTTGCTGTGAACACGTCGATGCTCGGCTGCGTGGAAGCCGTTTTCGGAAGCATCGTCGATGTGCGCTTCGACGGTGGTCGTACGCCTGCGATCCGCGAGGCCATGCAGACCTTCGAGGCGCCGACGCGCGTGTTCGAGGTCCAGGCTCAGCTCGGCTCGGGTCGGGTGCGCGGGCTCGCGCTCGAGCCGAGCGCCGGCCTGCGCCGAGGTACTCCGATCAAAGCGCTCGGCTCGCCGCTCATGATTCCGGTCGGCAGGGGGCTGCTCGGCAGGGTGTTCGATTGTCGAGGCAGGCCTCTCGACGGCGGGCCCCCGCTGGAGGGCGACCGAGAGCTGCCGATTCACCGCCCGGCGCCGCCCCTGCACCACCACCGGGCGGGGCTCGAGCCGCTCGCCACCGGACTCAAGGTCGTGGACTTGTTGTGTCCGTTCGCCCGCGGCGGCAAGACGGGATTGTTCGGTGGCGCGGGCGTCGGAAAGACGGTGCTGCTCATGGAGTTCGTGAACAGCATCGCCGCGGCCTACAAGGGGCTCTCGGTATTCGCCGGCGTCGGCGAGCGCATTCGCGAGGGGCACGAGCTGTGGCGCGACTTCGGCGAGTCGGGCCTCTTGAAAAGCGCGTCGATGGTTTTCGGACAGATGGACGCCCCGCCGGGCATGCGCTTTCGCGTGCCGCACGCGGCGCTCACCGTGGCCGAATACCTCCGCGATACGGAGCAGACCGACGTGCTGCTGCTGATGGACAACATCTTTCGCTTCGTCCAGGCCGGCATGGAATGCTCGGCTCTGCTCGGACGTCTGCCGTCGAAAGTCGGCTACCAGCCGACGCTCGCCACCGAGCTCGCAGAAGTGGAGGAACGCATCGCCTCGACCGTGGGTGGCGCAATCACCAGCATCCAGGCGGTCTACGTCCCGGCCGATGACCTGAACGACCCCGGCGCGGCGGCCGTGGTGGAGCATCTGGACGCTCGCGTCATCCTGTCACGGTCTCGGGCTGCCGCGGGGCTATATCCGGCGGTCGACCCGCTGAGATCCGAATCACGCCTGCTCGAGCCTCGCGTCGTCGGCGAGCGACACTACCGCGTCGCGGGGCGAGTCCGCACCATGCTCGCTCACTACGCGGAGCTCTCCGACGTGATCGCGATGCTCGGCCTCGACGAGCTCTCCAAGGAGGATCGCCAAGTCGTGCACCGAGCGCGCCGGATCGAGCGCTTCCTGACTCAGCCGTTCAAGGTGTCGGAGGCGTTTACCGGGCGCCGTGGCGTGAGCGTGCCGCTTCAAGAAACCCTGGAGGGCTGCGAGCGCATTCTCGACGGTGCGGCCGACGAGCTCGACGAGGAGCGCCTGTTCATGATCGGTCGCCTGAGCGAGGCGTTCGCATGAGCGGTCCGGCTTTGACGCTCATGGTACGCAGCGCCGTCGGCGTGGTCGTCGATCGCGCCGTCCAGAGCGTCACCGCGGAAGACGAGAGCGGATGGTTCGGAATTTTTCCCGGGCGCTCGGACCTGGTCGCCGTTCTTCCGCCGGGAATCCTGGTGTTTCGCGACGCGGACGCCGAGGGCTTCGTCGCCGCGTCCGGGGGGATTTTGGACCTGCGAGGCGCGCGCTGTCGCGTGCTCTGCCATGACGCCTTGTGGTCGCGCGACCTCGATGCAATCTCGGCGGACGTCGCGCGCTTCGTCGCCGCGCGCCGGAAGCGCCACGGCGTCGGCGCCGATATCGTCGACCAACTCGTCCGTGAGGCGTTGCGGCGCATGGCGGGAGCGGAGCGGGCGTGAAGCCGCCGATCGGATACGCCGACGCGGTCCGGCGCAAGGCCGAACGCATGGCGCGTGCGCGCCGCCGGCCGCTGCTCGGCTGGCGCTACCTGTCGAGCGTGGGGGTGCTCAGTTGGCTTTTCATCGTACCCGTCGTGCTGGGGGTGTTCGCCGGCCGTCTCGTGGCGCGCTCGTGGCACGCGCCGGCGGCCACGCTGATCGGGCTCGGCGCGGGGCTCGCCGCGGGTTCGTACCTCGCGTTTCGGCACGTACAGGCGGCTTTGCGTGACGACGATGACTCGACGACGAGCTCCCAAGAAAGCTCGTCGAGCCCCGCGCCGCCGAAAGAAGGAAAGCGTTGACCGCGGTTGCGTGGCTCTGGGGAGTCTCGTTCGGCGTCGCGGGCGCGATCGCGGGCCTCGGCGTCACCTATTTGCGGGCGCACTTGGCCGTGCGCGGGCGATCCGGCTGGGCTCTCTGTGCCTATCCGATCGGCACCGCCGTTCCCGCGCTCGGCGTGCTCGCCGGCGCCCGAATATCGGGCCAGGCCGCCGCGATCAGTCTGGCGGCGCTGCTGCTCACGCGTACGCTGTGCCTGAAGTGGTTTGGGTCCAGGCCGTGACGCCGTTTCCCGCGGAGGTGCTGCGTATCGGTCCGGTAGTCGTCTCCGATACGGTCGTGCTGAGTTTGATCCTCGGCGTGCTTTTGGTGGTCTTCGGCCGGCTGCTCTTCGTCTCGCGCCGCACGCGTTTCGCGGCCGAGTACGTGTACGAGACGCTCGAAGCTTCCGTGCTCGGCATGACGACGGTGGACGCCCGGCCGCTCTTGCCGCTCGTCCTGACGCTGTGGTTGTTCATCGGTGCCGCCAATCTGGTCGGGTTGGTTCCGGGCCTGCAGAGCCCCACGCGCGATCTGTCGCTCGCCGCCGCGCTCGCCGTGATTTCGTTCGCCGCCGGTCACTACTACGCGTTCAAGCGCCACCGCTTCGCGTACCTGCGCCAGTACATCGAACCGAGCCTGTTTCTCTTGCCGCTCAACGTGCTCGGCGAGGTGAGCCGCACCGTCGCGCTCGCCTTGCGCCTTTTCGGCAACATGCTGTCGGCCAGTCTGACGGGCGCCATCATGGTCTACCTGGCGGGCTTTTTGATCCCGGTGCCACTCCTGGTGCTCGGAGTTCTGACGAGCCTGGTGCAGGCCTACATCTTCGGGGTCCTTACCCTGGTTTTCGCGGCTGCGGCGTTGGCCGCGGCAACGCCGAAGCGGCCTTCTTCCGAAGACGCCCGGCCCGAACCAAAGGAGAAAACATGACAGCCCAAGACTGGATTGCCGTGGCGAGCGTCGTGACTGCGGGGCTCACCATCGCTATCGGCTCGATCGGCCCCGCCCTGGGCGAAGGCCGCGCGGTGGCTCAGGCGCTCGACGCGATTGGACGTCAACCCGACGCCACCGATCGCATCACCAAGACGCTATTCGTTGGCCTTGCCATGATCGAATCGACGGCGATCTACTGCCTGGTGATCGCGCTGGTGCTGCTGTTCGCGAACCCGCTCCTGCCCTGAAGCCGCCGCCTGCCATGGGATTTTCCGTCACGACGTTTCTGTTCGAGATCGCCAATTTCCTGGTGCTCGTGTGGCTATTGCAGCGGCTCCTGTACCGGCCGATCAAACGCAGCATCGAAGAACGACGCAAAGCCGCGGAAGCGCGCTCCGCGGCTCTGAGCGCGAAGGAAGCCGAGCTCTCGCGCCGGCAGACGGAGGTGGATCACGGCGCCGCGGCGCTCGACGCGCTTCGTGAGCGGATCGTGGCGGAAGCCATGGAACAGGGTGAGCAGGAGCGCGCGCGACTACTCGAGCAGGCGCGGCAGGACGTTGCCGCCGAGCTCTCGCGCGTGCACCGCTTGCTCGAAACCGAGCGTGACGCCGCACAAGCGTGGGTTCGCGACGTGGCGGTCGACCGAGGCACGGAGCTCGCCGGGCGTATCCTGGTGGAGCTCGCGCCCGAGGCCGCCGATCGAGCGTTCTTCGAGCGTTTGCTCAAGGCATTGACGGAAGTGCGTAGCGGCGACCTCGAAGAGCTCGGCGACGAAGTCGAGGCCACGTTTGCGCGGTTGCCGCCGGACACGGACGTCGCGGAGCTTCGCTCCGTCGTGGAACGACGTCTGGGAAAGGCGCCGCGCCTGCAGTTGCGAGAGGACCCGGCGCTCGAAGCGGGCTGCGTCGTACGTATGGGCTATCGCGTATTCGACGCGTCGCTCGCGGGTCGACTCGAGCTGCTTCGCGCGGAGGCCAAAAAGCTGCTGGGAGCGCGTGCCGAGAGTGACTGACCTTCGCATCGAGCAGTTGGCGGGCGCCGTCGGGCGCAGCTTGATCGAGGCCGCGCGGCAGCCTCTTCCGGAGGTCTGGGTTCGCGACGAAGGACGCATCACCGAGGTTCGCGACGGAGTCGTGCGAGTCGCCGGGCTGCCGAGCGCGGCCGCGGACGAGCTCCTGGAGCTGGAATCGGGCGAGCTTGCTCTCGGTTTGAGTCTCGAGCCCGGCAGTCTGAAAGCCGTCGCGCTCGGCGACACCTCCGGGGTGAGCGTCGGCAGCAGGGTGCGCGCGACGGGAAAGGTCGCCACGCTCCCCGTGGGGGAGGCGTTGCTCGGCCGCGTGATCGATCCGCTCGGGCGCCCGCTCGACGGACGCCCGCTCTACGGCACCCTGGTGCCGCAAAAGCTCGAGCGCCGCGCACCTCAGCTTTACCAGCGCGCCAGCGTCCATCAACCGCTCTACACCGGCTCGCTCGCGGTGGACGCGCTGTGTCCGATCGGACGCGGCCAGCGCGAGCTCATCATCGGAGAAGAGGGAACGGGTAAGACGTCGCTCGCCGTCGACGCCATCCTGCGGCAGAAAAATACCGGAGTCATCGGCGTGTACGTCGCGATCGCCCGCCGCCGAGTGGATACGTGGCAGGTGGTCGAGACGCTGCGGCGGCACGCCGAGCGTTGGGTCGTCATCGCCGTCAGTCAGGACGCGAGCCCCGGCCTTCGCTACCTGGCGCCGTACGCCGGCGCTTCGGTGGCGGAACACTTCGCCGAACGCGGCGAGCACACGCTCATCGTCTACGACGATCTGACGGCCCACGCCATCGCGTGGAGAGAGCTCTCGCTCTTGCTCAATCGCCCCCCGGGGCGAGAAGCCTACCCGGGAGACATTTTTTACCTGCACGCGCGGCTGCTCGAACGCGCGGCGCAGCTCTCGACCGAGCACGGGGGAGGATCGGTGACGGCCTTGCCGATCAGTCTGCTCGAGGGCGGGCGTCTCACGGCCTACATTCCGACCAATCTGATCTCGATCACCGACGGACAAATCGTGCTGTCGCGATCGCTTTTCGCGAGCGGACAAAAGCCGGCGCTCGACGCCGGCTTGAGCGTCAGCCGCGTCGGCGGCAAGGCGCAGCCCCAGGCCGTGCGCGCCCTTTCGGCGCGGCTGCGCCTGGACTACGCCGCATTCCTCGAGCTCGAAGCCTTCTCGCGCATCGGTACGCGCCTGGAGGAACGCACCGAGCGGAAGCTGCAAATCGGCCGCCGGATTCGCCGGCTCTTGCGGGCCCAGCGTCTCGCGCCGCTCGGGCTCTTCCAAGAAGTCGTGCGCCTGATGCTGGCCAGCGAGCCCGCTCTGTTGCTGCGCATTCCGGAGGCGGCGGTGGAAGCGGCGAGCGCCGAGCTTTCGGCCCTGGCCGAGAGCAGGCTGGTCTCTGTCGCGGGACGCGTCGAGCGAGACGCCCTGTTGGCGGACGCCGATCGGCGCGCGCTGCTCGACCTGTGCCAGCACTTCGTTCGCGAGCGCTTCCGCCGAGGCTCGCACGCTTCTGCGGCGACTCCGGCGGACCTCGGCGATCCGGGGATCCCGTGAACGACGAGACGCCCGAGCCCGCGCGCCTGGAGCGCCGCATCACGGCGATTGGCGCCGTGCACCGCGTCGTTCGAGCCATCTGGGCTCTGTCGCGCGCGGAGCTGCCGCGCGCGTCTGCGGCCGTGGCGCAAGCCAGCGCGTATCTCGATGCCGTGGACGAAGTCGTCGAGCGGCTGGTCGGCGCATCCAGAAACGTGCACGCCGAACGTTCGCTCTTGGTCGTCTTCGGGCCGCAGCGCCCGTATTGCGGCGCGCTTTCGGCGCGACTCCTGGCCCAGCTGCCGCGTTCGGGCGGGCTCGCCCTGGTGGGAGAACGGCTCGCGGAGGAAGCGAGCTCGGATCCGGATCTGCGCGCACGCATCCAGTTCACGCTGCCGGGAGCCACGAACCCCGACGAGCACGAAGCCCTGGCGCCCGGCATCGCCGCACAGGTGCTGGCGCAGGCCGTCCTGCCGCGCGCGCGCGTCGACCTTCTCTATCCGCGCGGCGGCGGCGCCAAGCTTCACCGTGCGGTCTTGCTTTCGGGTACGCGCGAACCCGCGCTCGCACCTCCGGACACTTACAGCCCGCTCGAGCTCGTCCTCGAGCGCGCGCTCGGGGAATCGATCGCCGGCAGGCTCGTGGTTGCGCTCGCTGAAGCGCTGCACTCCGAAGTGAAGGCTCGCGCCAATGCCGCGGATCACGCCAGGCAAGCGTGCGAAGAGAAGCTCGAGGAGCTCGAGCGCACTTCGCGCGCCGTGGACCAGGAGCAGATCACGAACGAGCTCCTCGAAATAGTGGCGGGGCGGCGGGCCTTGACGCGGGCGCCCCCGGTGGCCGGCGGGGTTGCTAAGGTTCAGGCGCTGCTGCGCCCATGACCGATCCACCGCCGGTTCTCACCGCCACGCGCCTCAGAAAGTCTTACCAGATGGGCGAGGTCGAGGTGCAGGCGCTGCGTGGCGTCGACTTCACGCTGAACGAGGGCGAGCTCTTGGTCTTGCTGGGTGCCTCCGGCAGCGGCAAGTCCACGCTCCTGAACATCCTGGGCGGGCTCGACATTCCGTCGTCCGGGGCCGTGTTCTACCGGGACGTGGAGCTCAGCCGTGCAACCGACGTGGAGCTCACCGACTACCGGCGCGAGCACGTGGGGTTCGTGTTCCAGTTCTACAACCTCAT
>DASWGX010000529.1:0-3779 GCA_036393455.1 Polyangiaceae bacterium | reverse complement strand
CCAGGTTGCGGAAGCGGTCGCGCAATGCGGTGCGCGGCACGTCGAGCTTGCGCTGCTGAAAGGAGACGAGCAAGGGAACGTGCGCGAACAGAGCGCCGAAACAGAGTCGCGTGAAACCGCTCGCGTCGTGCGCGATGCAGAACGGCTGATCCTTCGGGGCGCGCGCGTCGCGCAGGGCCGCGCCGATCCGCGCGAAGCTGCGAACGAAGCTTGCCGGCGCGAGCGCGGCGGGCAGCGGGCCCGGATCGATTTCGACGCGCGCGCAGAGACCGCGTTCCCCGAGCAGCCCCTGCAACGTCGCTGGCGTAATGCGCGCCGGCCATCCGTCCGCGGCCGCCCGCGCCGTGGCGAACGAAAGCCAATCGGACGGGCCACCGACTCCGAGCTCGTCGAACAGCTCGTCGGTTCGCCGCAGCCAATCGCGCGCTGCCATCTCGGCTCCGTGCGCCATGCCGAAAGGATCGACCGGATCGAGCTTCAAGCGGCGGGCGACCTCGGCTCGCCGTTGCCAAAGGAGCGTTCTGCGGCCGCCGGCCTCGCCGGCGTGCGCCACCATCGTGCGGATCCAGTGGGTTTCGCGCCCGGGGTCGTTCAGAAGTCGCCTCACCATCGCCGCGAGCGTCAGCGCGATCCGACCTTCCCCGGAGTCCACCCCGTACGCCGCCTCGCGACGTGTTCGTTCCCATTCGATGCGCGCGGTCCAGTTGACGCGCTCCTCGAGCAGGCGAAAGACCCAGCGAAGCAGAGGCTCGCGCAGGGGGTTTTGGGCCGGCAGTGCCGACACGGCGTCGAAAGCCGTCCTGCTCGCAACCCAGGGGGCGAGGTCGAAAGGAGCGACGTCGAACTCCGCGCCGCTGCGAAGCCGGCGGCGCCCGCGGACCCAGCTTTGCGTCACGTGCAGAAGCGCCCGATCGAAGTGGAGCGGATCGAGTTGCTCGAAGTCCGGAACGTCAAACCACGCCATGGTTACTCGCGGCGGTCTCGAGAGGTCACGCCGCAGCGCAGGATACATGTGGCCCGGGAGCTCGGATAGGCAGGAGCAATCAATAGGGGTCGCCAAGTTGCCACGCCAGCCGCACGGCCAAGCTGACGAAACCGGACGGAAGCGCGACGCGTTCGCTCTGCCACGCCGTGCAAGCGTGGGACGAGCAGAGCTCGCGCGCTCCCCAGATGGCGCGCGTGTAGTAAAGGGCGGGGCCGAGCTTCAGCGAGTTCGAAAGCGCGAAGTCGACGCCGAAGCCGGCGCGAAGCAACCAACCGGTGCCGCGCTCGATGCGCTCGCCGTCGCCGCGCTCGAGCGAGCCCGCGCCGATCGACCAGACGGCGTAGGGATCGACGCTGCCGCTCTCGATGAAGTAGGTACGCGCCGTCAGCGCGAGCCATCCACGCCCAACGGCACCGCGCGCGGGTTCGAGCGTCGCTTCGGCGCCCAGCGCGAACCACGGTGCCGCGCGCCACGCGGCGCCGACGAAGAAAGCGGGCTCGGGCCTGGTTGGAGCGAGCAGAGGCACGCGCGCGAGGCCCAGGGCGGAGCCGACGTCGAGCTCGACGGGCCTTCGCGCCGTGTCCGGCCGGCGCACCGCCGGTGGCTCGGCTTCGGACGGGGGTTCGAGGTCCGCTTCCGGCAGAGGAGCGCCCGCCGCGAAGTCGCTCCACGGTTCGGAGTGGGCCCCACCGGTGGGTGACGCGAGGGCCGGCGAGACGGAAGCAAACGCAGCGAGAAACGCAGCGACGGCAACGAGGAACGGCAGGAGCGCGAACATGGGCCTCGAATCGTTCCGGGCTCGGTGCGGTTGCGTACAATCTCGGGCTTGCTAGTTCGCTTTACTGTCGTGGTGCGCCGCCTTCCCGTCGTGCAATCGGGCGTTCCGGCCGCCGAAGGCTCGCGCACGCCGTGGCAGTGGTTCTTCGTCGCGCTCGGAGCGACGCTCTTTCTCTGGTTTCCGCTGGCCGTCGCAGGCGCCTGGGCCGGTCCGCGTCTGGCGCACGCCGTGGCCGGCACTGAAAACCTGTCGGCGCTCGCCGAAGAGCTCGCGGGGGCAAGCGCCCCGCGCCGCGTGGCGCTCGCCCTCGTCCAGGTAGCGCCCATGCTGATCGGTTTCGGCCTTGCCGCACTGGCGTCAGGTGCTTTGGTGGGACGGCTCGCCAAGAACGCCGGGCTGCGTGAGGCACTCGGGGGATCGCTCGCCGCCGTCCTTCTCTTGCTGGTCGTCGCGGGGCTCGGTGGCGCGCTCGGTCCGGCCGCGGTCGTACTCGCGGCCGGCGCCGTCCTCGGCCTCGCCGGTGCCCTCGGGGCGTGGGCCGGAGTGACGCTAGCGCGGCGCAAAAGCCGGAAACGCCTCCCCCTGTCCGCGGGTTGAACCTGCTCGGTCCGAACTCACGGGTGGAACAGCCAGATTTCCAGTGATACCATAGCGCCGATGCCCAGCCGACTAGACGACGAGCTCGAGCGCGCGATCGCGGATTCGGAAGCCGAGGCCGAGATGCGGCCCGAGGTCCCTGCCGCGGAAGTGCCTATCGCGGCCGCGCCGAGCGGGGACAGCAAGCGCAACATCGGGCTCTTGGTCGCATTGCTCGCGATGGTGGGCAGCATCCTGACGTTGGTGATGACTAGCTTCGACGACGCCGCCATCTACTCGAAGGGCGTGGACGCCCTGATGAAGGACAAGGACCGACTTTCCAGTCGCACCGTGCGCGTGGAAGGCGCATTGATCAACGGGACGCTCAAGCGCCGGATGGAACCGTGCGAGTACCGCTTCACGATTCGCGGCGATGACTCCGAGCTTGCCGTGCGCTACCCGCAATGCATCATCCCCGACACCGTGCGGGACGTGCCGGGCATGATGGTCACCGTGGAGGGGAAGCTTAGCGAGGCCGGCCACCTCGAGGCGACCAACGTCATCGGCAAGTGCCCGTCCAAGTACGAAATGGAGCAGCGCGCGGCACGCGGTGAGAAGATGCCGCATGACCCTTTGCTCGGGCCGCAATCGGCGCTGCCCGCGCCGGCAAACGAGCCGGTCAAGAACTAGGCGCCGAGCGCGGCATGTGGGACCGGTTCTTGCGCGCGTGCCGGCGCCAGCCGGTCGACACCACGCCCGTCTGGTTCATGCGCCAGGCCGGGCGCTACATGGCGGAGTACCGGGCGATTCGCGAACGGCACACCTTGCTGGAAATCTGCCGGCAGCCGGAGCTGGCGACCGAGGTGACGCTCCAGCCCGTGCGCTCGCACGGCGTCGATGCGGCGATTCTCTTCGCGGATATTTTGCTGCCGCTCGAGCCGATGGGCTGCCCGTTCGAGTTCGCCGCCGGCGAGGGCCCGCAGATTCACGAGCCGGTGCGTGACCGCGCCGGAGTCGAGAAGCTTCGAGTCATCGAGCCGGAGCACGACCTCGCTCACGTGCTGGACGCGATCAGGCTCATCAAGCGAGAGCTGGCCCAGAAGACGCCTCTGATCGGTTTTGCCGGAGCGCCGTTCACGCTGGCGAGCTACGTCGTCGAAGGCGGCAAGAGCTCGAACTACGCGCTCACGAAGCGGCTCATGTACTCGGACCCCGATCTCTGGGGTGCACTGATGGGCAAGCTCTCCGAAGTGGTGCGCCGTTACCTTTGTGCCCAGGTGGCGGCCGGCGCGGACGCCGTGCAGCTCTTCGATTCCTGGATCGGCGCCCTGTCTCCTACGGACTATCGCGAGTTCGTCTTCCCCCACGTTCGTCACATTCTTTCGGGTCTCGCCGGCCTCGACGTCCCGGTGATTCACTTCGGGACCGGCACGGCGAGCC
>DASWGX010000528.1:0-16680 GCA_036393455.1 Polyangiaceae bacterium | reverse complement strand
CGCCCTTCGCCCCCAACGGGCACACCGGCGCGCCGTGGCTCGGTGAGGACGGCTCGGCGCTGCGTCCGGACGGCTTGTGTCCGAACGCCGAGGTCGTGCCGGAAGTGGCCGGCAATAGCACGCGGCAGTACCCGGTCACGGCGATCACTCTGCCGCTCCAGATCGAGCCCGACCGGATCGACGAGAACGGCATGATTTTCGTGCTGGGAGACGAGAAGGACGCGATCCTCTCCGGGCTCAAGCGGCGTGAGCCGCTCGCGATCCGGTCCAACGTGGGCGACTGCGTGGACATACTCCTCACGAGCGAGCTCGAGATGGCCATGGACCCCGACGTCGAAAACTCGACCGTCGAAGGCCTGCGTTCGAAGGTCAACATCCACAGCCACTTCGTGCAGTTCGACCCCCAAGCTTCGGACGGCGTCATCACGGGGATGTCGTACGAGCAATCGGTCAAGCCGCATCGCGACGAGAATCGCTTCTTGACGGCCGCCGTCAGCGCCGGCGCGACGGTGCTGCCGGTGACGAACGTGAACCAGCTGCGGCCGGGGATCTTCATCGGCGTCGGGCTCGGCGAGGGCATGTGTGACGCGCCCGGCGGCGGTCCCGATCGGATGTGCACCGAGGTACACAAGATCGCCTCGCTCGATCCGGCGATGAACACGATCACGCTAGAGGCACCGCTGGCGCTCGACCACGACGACGGCGAGTCGGTGGGCGTCGAGTTCGTGCGTTACCGCTGGTACTCGGACGTGGACACCGGCACGGTGTTCTTCCACGACCACGTCAACTTCAAGAGCAGGGACCACGGTCTGTTCGGTGCGCATATCGTCGAACCGGAGGGGTCCAGCTATCACGACCCGACGACCGGCGACGAGATCCGAGCCGGAGCGATCGCGGACATCCACGCGCCGCTGACGTCCTCGGTGGGCGCCGGGCAGCGCGGCAGCTTCCGCGAGTTCATGGTGTTCGCCCACAACCGGACCAACGGCATGACGGGCACCATCACGGACGACCCGGGCTCGTCGTTCAACCTGGTGGCGGAACCGATCGCGGATCGCGTGCCGGCGACGCGCTTCTCGTCGGCCGTGCACGGTGATCCGATCACGCCGATGCCGCGCGCCTACGTGGGCGACCCGCTCATCTTCCGTCACCTCGCGATCGTGGAACGGGTCGGTGGTTTCCGCGTGACGGGTCACCGCTTCGGGCTCGAACGTTTCGCGGCGGACGCGCAGTCGGGCGATGCGTCGATCATCGGCATCTCCGAGCGCAACGACCTGCTCACCAACGCCGGCGGCCCGCAACGCAAGGGCGGCGACTACCTTTACTACAGCGCGCTCGGCAAGGAGTTCAACGCGGGCGCCTGGGGCCTCATCCGTGTCCACGACCGGCGCCAGAACGACCTCAAGCGCCTGCCCGGTCATGGCTTCGGCGCGCTCGCCGATCTCCTGACGCCGGTGTGTCCGCTGCTCTCGCAGAAGCGCCGCTACGACGTCGGAATCACCGAGGCGTACATCGTGACCAGCGACCAGCCGGTACGCGTCACGGAGGGCGTCGCGTACATGCTCCGGAACGGCAATACGTTGCTCGCGCCCAACCGCGACGGGTCGCTCGCGCCGGCACTGAAGATCAACGGTTTGCCGGTCGTGCGCGAGCCGCTCGTCCTGCGCGTCAACGAGCGCGAGTGTCTCGAGGTGAAGCTGAGGAACTTCCTCGACACCCCCGCGTCGTTCAGCGTCGGCGAGCTTCGCTTCCACCCCGACCAGGCCTACGGTCCCCCGATCGGTCGCAATCAGGACTCGACGGTCGCGCCCGGTCACACCGCGCAATACAAGTTCTTCGCGGACGACGAGAAAATTGGCACGACCTTCGCGTTCAACCTGGCAAACCAGGAGACGCTCCCGAAGGGCGCCTTCGCCGCGGTCGTGGTGGAGCCGAAGAACTCCAAGTACCTGAGCCCCTACACCGGACAGGAAGTCCTGACCGGCGTCGCGGCCGACATCGTCTCGCACGACGGTGCTTCGCGCGAGTTCGTCAGCCTGCTCAACGATCAGGACAAGGTCTTCGGCCAGAGCCGGATGCCGTATCCGTCGGATATCCGCGGGTTCGCCAGCATGAACTACTCGGCGAAATCATGGGCGGACCGCGAAGCGGCGACGGCGCCGTCCCTTGTCTTCGACAGCGAAACGCAGGGCGACCCGCGCTTCGTCTTCGAGGCTCACAAGGGCGATCCGGTCACGTTTCGCGTCGCAGCGCCGTGGTCAGAGCAGCTCCACGTCTGGAACCTGGAAGGGCATCGCTGGCTCTGGGAGCCGAACTTCCCGATGTCCGAGCAGGTGTTCTCGCACCTGATGACTTCCGGTTACAGCTTCGACGCTCCCGTCGTGGGCGGCGCGGGCAGTCCGGAGGGCGGTACCGGCGACTACCTGGTGCGTGACAGCAGCCTGCCGTTCCTCCAGCACGGGCTGTGGAACATCTTCTCGGTGCTCGACAAGAGTTCGGACAATGTCCGCGACCTGGATTTCAATCACCATGGCGCTCACCACTCGTTCTGGGAGCAGCTCTTGCACTGGCTCTGGCCCTTCGGGCATAACCGCAATACCGGCGACGCGAGCCTGCGCGGCGAGGAACGCGCGACCGAAGCCGAGATCCAGGCGGCGGTCGACGCTCTCGAGGACTTCGATCCGGTCACGATCCACCTGCGAGGAGCGACGCTGCGGAGCTACGTCCCGGGCGAGCCGTTCCGTCCCGGCGATCACCGCGGCGTCATCAACTTGCCGCTGCGCAAGGGCGCCGGTCCCAACGGCGAGCTCATCTGGTTCGTTCTCACGGACGCGTCGGATCGCGAGTTCGCGGAGACGATGGGAGTCGTCTGGGCGCGGACGCTCAACGAGCTCGATCGCGATGCCATCGAGCTCACGGGCGCCAGCTTCGATCCGAACAGCAACCCGCAGTGGACCTTCGGCCTGCTGCCCGCCGCGGTCGCCACGTTCGGTCCGAACTTCCCGGCCGATCCCAACAGCATCAACCCTCCCGGCAACAGCGGCAACTACTCGCCGTTCAAGCTCATCATGTGGGAAGGGCGCGAGGTCGTCATCAACGCGCCGTTCTACAAGTGGGGCGACGGCCCCGGTCAGCAGCTGATCGTCGACCAGGGCGGTTGCGACCCGCTGATCCGCAGCAACGTGTCGTCCCGCTTCCGCTTCTGGGGCGGCCCTCCTGGCTGCAGCGACGACCCGGCCGATCGCAACCTCCCGGGTGAGCTCCACCAGGGCGGGCAATCGCTCGGCATCTTCTTCACGCCGGACGAAGCAACCTGCGCCCTGGAGGCGGACACTACCGAGTGCGCCCGTGCCGATCACAAGCTGCACATGGGCGTTCATCGCCGCGACCTCTTCCCCTACTACATGAGCTTCGAGACCTCGAAGCCGCCGCAGGCGCAGTTCCACGGCGAGCGCCGGGTGCCCAAGCTGATGAACGTCGGGACGAACCAGGTCGACAACGGGCCCGACATGGGCTTGCCTCCCGACGAGCCTTTCAACACGTTCGCGGGCGGCACCAAGGCCGTGGCCCACATCATGCAGTTCCACAACGGCGTGTTCGGTCGCGCCGGCGGTCAGAACCTGTTCCAGCCGGGCCTCGTGTCCTACTGGGGCGCACCGGCGAACGACTACAGCCCGGTGTGGAGCATCCAGAACGCGTTCTTCGACTGCGATCAGGACGGTATCCTGTTCCGCGACGAGGCCAACGTCGGGCGCGGCGCGGTGCTCTGCGAGGATCTCACCGTGCCGAACTTCTGCGACGACCCCGATCAGGACGGTGTGCGCGATCCAGATCCGAACTTCGACCCGCATCAGATGGACGACAAGGGCGTTGAGTGCGGCGACGTGGCTCGGATGATCACGGGCAACCCGGACGGGTTCATCTACATCGACGAGCTTCAGATCCTGAAGAACAAGAACTTCGTGGCCGAGACCATGACGCCCTCGGGCTGGCCCGGCAATGGCCGCGAGGACGACGGAGGCGGGCCCGAATCCTCGGCCAATCCGCGCGCCTTCGTGCTGAACTGTCCGTCGCCCGTCCACGTCGAGTTCATAGAAAACGTCCCGGACGGCTTCCCACTGGACGAGTAGTCGAGCTAGGAAGGCAGCATGAAGGAGCTTGGGCCCGAGCGCAGCACGGCGCGGACGCCCGGCACACCGAAAGCGGCGCGGCGGCGATGGTTCTTCATCGCCGCCGCGTGCTTTGGTCTGCTGGTAGCGGGCTGCAAAGAATCCAAGGCGGACGCCGGCCCCGGGCCGGCGCCGGCGCTCGAGGGCCAGCATGGAGACGACGGCCGCTTCAGCCTCGAGAAGCAGCGCGGCAAGGTGGTCGTGCTCGCGTTCGGGTACACGTACTGTCCGGACGTCTGCCCCATGACGCTGGCCACGCTCAAGCGCGCCTACGCCGCGCTCGGAAATCGGAAGCAAGACGTCAAGGTCGTCTTCGCCAGCGTCGATCCGAAGCGGGACTCGGCCAAGGCCGTCGCCGACTACGCCGCGGCGTTCGATCCGGCGTTCATCGGCGTGCGTCTCGACCACATGGAATCGACGGTCCAGGCCTTCGAGGTGACCGTGAGCCAGCGTTTCCCGGACAATTCGGCGGCCGCCAAGGTGGCGGACACCGATCGCGAAGGCTTCTACTTCGTGGACCATACGGGGCTGTTCTTCTTGATCGACCGCGCGGGGCTCCTGCAGAAAAAGCTCCCCGTTCAGGCGGACCATCAGGAGCTGGCGCGGGAGATCGAAGGACTGCTCGGCTGACGGACGAGAATACGGTCTGATGAAGAGTGCGCGCTTTGCCACTGCCGGAGTGCTTTGCCTCGTCGTTGCGTGCAACCAGACGCGCGAGCAGACGTCCGAGGCGGCGCGCGACGCTCCGAGCGCGGAGCCGGCGGCGCCCGCGGAGGCCAAGGCGGCCGCCGCGCCGGCTCGGCCAGCCTCGGCCTCGACCGAAAACGTGAGCGTGCTTGGTCCCTGGGTTTGGGCGACGCCGAATCCGCGCCTCGCCGCCGCCTACTTCACGTTGAAAAACCCGGGGACGAAAAGCGCGACGCTGCTCTCCGTCTCGGGTGACGCCGCGGCGCGCATCGAGCTTCACGAGAGCGTGGAAGAGGACGGTGTCGTGCGCATGGTGCCGCACCCCGAAGGCTTCGAAGTGCCGGCGGGAGGCGAGCTCGAGCTCGAGCGCGGCGGCAAGCACGCGATGCTGATCGGACTCACGGCTCCGCTCGAGGCGGGGGCCACGGTGAAGCTCACGCTTTCGCTCTCCGAGGGGCGGAAGCTCGATGTAGACTTTCCCGTCCGTGAGGCCACCGAATCCGAAGAGAGCGAGTAGCATGCGCCGGGCGCTCGTGCTCAAGCTGTTCGCGGCGCTCTTGCTGACGAGCGCCGTGGCGAGCGCCGTCTTGCTCTGGCGCTTCAGCGAAAAGCGCGTCAGTCGCGAGGCCGTAGTCGAAGGCTTGAAGCTTCGCGTGTGGCGCGCGCGCTGGCTGGTGGACCACATGGACCACGGCGCGCAGTTCCAAAAGCCGGCCAGCATGTCGCCCGACATGCCCGCGGAAGGGACGGAGCGGCTCACGGTCGAGTTCGTGCTGTCGAACATGACGGCGGAGCCGAAAAGGTTCATGGCGAGCGAGCTTTCGCTCGAGTCCGAGGACGGCCGGGTCTTCGAGCCGGAGTGGTCGCAGTGGCCCGAGCTCGAGCTGTTGCCCGGTCAGATGATCCACACGCTCACCTTCTTCGATGTTCCGGAGCAGGACCAGGCGCTCTTGGTTCGCTGGTCCCGCCAGCAACGGCAACACTCGCTCTTGATAACGTACACGCCAGGCCACCACAGCGAGGTCGAGCAGAAACGTCAAGAAACCCCGGAGCAATGGCCCAAGACCGTGATGTGGCTGCCGGCGGGAGACGCCGCGCGCGGCAAGCAAGCGTTCATGGAGCGTTTCTCGTGCGTCTCGTGTCACGGTGTGCCCGGTCAAGCGGGGACTCAGACCCTTGGCCCCGATCTCAACGGCATCGGGAAGGCCGCGGGGCAGCGCGCGAACGGAGACGCCGCCCAGTACCTTTACGATTCGCTGCTGGAGCCGGACAAGGCGATCGCGCCTATTTGCGTCAACGGGCAGCCGTGCGCGACGCCTAGCGGCATGCCTCCGTTCGGCAGCCTGCTCAGCGTCGAGGACATGTCCGACCTCCTCGCGTACATGATGTCGCTCTAGGGCGTGCGTGAGCTCACTCGCGCGGTTCGCGCCGTCACGTTCCTCGGTTCTCCGGAAAAAACCACCAGTATAATCCCGAACAGGGCTTTCACTGCAAGGGGGGCGTCGTTCCGGCACCACGCCAACCCGCGCCAACCCGCGCCAACGACCGCCGCCCACGACCGCACACGCGAAAAAGGCCCCAAAACGAGACGGGCCGAAAAGGGTCGCTCCCGGTCTTGTTGCTTCAGATCCCTGTCCAGATCCCTGTGGAGCGTGGTGAATACTCGGCTCTCGCTTCCGTCTCACGGTTTCCCTGAAGACTGTGGTAGGAGTGGCCGAGTCTGCCTGCAAAGGGACGCAGACTACGCACCCGAGGAGACCGAGATGTACCGAAAGAGGCTTGTTGGGAGAGTGCCTGTCGCGATCATGTGGCTCTCGATCACGTTCGCCTGCGGCGCGTTGCTCGCCGTGGGCTGCGCCACGAGCGGCGACCGAACGCTGCGCGACGGCGAAGGCGGAGCGGCCGGCGAAGGCGGCGAAGCCGGAGCCGATTCCGGCGAAGGCGGCATGCAGGCCGGCGGTGCCGGCGGCGGCACGGCGGGAGAAACCGGCGGCGGCAACGAAGGCGGGTCCAACGGCCGGCCGCAGCAGATTCCGGTGCCCGGCGAAATCCTCGACGGCGACGTCCAGGTCTCATGCACGGTGAGCTGCGCCAGCGGCGACAATTGCGCCGAGGCGAGCGTCTTCGTGAGCGCGTGCTCGTCGACGGAGCAGGGCCTTTGCTACGAGGTAACGCCCATCGACGATCCGTCGGGCGACGGCAACACCTATATCATCTCGATCAACGACGACGGTGACGGGGACGTCCTCGAGGGCGTCACCTGCTCGGCTCCCAACGAGGGCGACGATCTGCCGGTCGATCTTCTCTTCGTGATCGACACGACCGGAAGCATGGGAACCGCGATCGGCGGCATCAAGAGCAGCATCGACGCGTTCGTCGACGACCTCGCGGAGCGCGGTGTCGACGTGCGCATCGGCGGCATCGCCTTCGGCGACGGCGCGCCGCTCCCGGGCTGCATCGAGCCGGACGCTCCGTTCCAGGTCTTCACCGAGACGTTCGGTGAAGGCACGGAGGCAGACCCCGACAGTTTCAATTTCTGGCTCAACAACGTGGACGCCAGCCACTGCGGCGACGGCGGCGGCGACGGGCCGGAGAACGCGCTCGACGCCATCGAGTTCGCGCTCGGGAACGACCCCTTGCCCGACGATGCGTTCCCCGCCGACGCCTTCGAGTGGAACCCGAGTTCGCTCCACGTGATCATGGTCGTGACCGACGTGACGCAGCACCAGGCGTCGGACGGCACCGCCATCGCCCACTTCGAGCTCGAGGATGTGGAAGCCGATCTCCGAAACTTCGCCATCGTCCACGTGGTCGGCCCGAACCTTTCGTGCGTCGGCACCCCCGCCTACGATTGCGAATGCAACGAGACGCCGTTCAGCTGCGACGAAGGTTGCGCGTGCGACCTCTATTGTCCGGTGGCGGGCTGCGAGGAGGACGTGAATGCGTCCTTTTGCGACGACGTGTCGGCAACCTGCGACATCGATTGCCCGGGCTACCCCGCGGGAGCAAGCTGCGACGTCACGGCCGGGTACTGCGACGCTGCCGATCTCGAGGCGGAGGTGCCCGAGCCCTGCGCCGAGGACTTCGACTGCGCCGGCGGCGCTTCAGTCGGCGCTTTCGTGACGCGCCGCTGCGAGCCGCAGGATACGGGCTTGAACGCCGACGTCGCCGATCTCGCGGTCGCGACACGCGGGACGTTCACGGTGCTGCCGACGAGCGGCGTGGTCGATCTCACCGCGCTGCCGCTGACCGGCGTGCTCACCGCAACCGAGGAGTGCGAAGCGTCGCTGCCCGCGGACGCCGTCGCCGTGCGCTGCGTCTACCGCGACGACGACGGCCACGAAGGCGAAGTCACCGTGCAGCTCGATGATTCATCGCCCGATCCGTCGAGCGGCGGGGCCGGCGGATCCGAGTAGCCAGGCGGCAGAGCTCGCGCACGCTGGCACATGCGCGGGGCCGCCTCGACCTTGTTCGAGGTGGCCGCGCGCTGGCCAAGGCGCCGGGCTCGGCGGTCGACGCGGCGGCTACGGTGCGATGAGCCTGCTCGTCGCCCGAATCACCTCGTCCACGCTCGGTCGTGCGTCGGCGTCGGGGCGCGTCAGGCGCGCGACGAGGTCGTTCACTTCGCCGAGCACCGAGGGTGGCGGAGCTTCTCGCTCCACAAACGCACCCGCGCCGGGCGGTGAACCGACCAGCATCTCGTGCCAGGTGATGCCGAGCGCGTAGAGATCACTGGGAGGGCCGGCGCGGTACGGAGGTTCGAGGAGCTCGGGCGCCATGTAGCGCGCCGGGCCAGGCTCGGCCGTTTCCTTGGGCGCGGATGCGGCTCGCCGAGAGCCGTCCCTCAGATCATCGCCGTACACGATTCCGAGCTCGGAAAGCACGAGGCCGCGCGAACACTGGAGGATATTGGAAGGTTTGACGCCGCGGTGCACGAGGTGGCGCCCGTGTACGTACTGAAGCGCCGAGGCCGCGGCCAGGACCGTCCGCGCGCTCTGCGCGGCCGTGAGCGGGCCGAAGCGCAGCAAGACTTCGCGAATCGAGTACGAGGCGAGCTCGAGAACGAGGAACGGCCGCCCGCGATGCAAGCCGCGGTCGGCGAAGCGCACGAGACAGGCGTGCCCCATCCGCGCGAAGCGGCGCGCCTCCGTCGCGAAGCGTCGCGTCATGGCGGAGACCGCGTCGGGAACCAGGAGTCCGCGATCGGGGCGAACGAACTTGACGGCGAAAACTTGGTCGCCGCTCTTCGCTGCCCAGACCTCCGCAACACTGCCCCGGCCGCGAAACTCCAGGAGCTGGTACTCGCGCCGGTGCCCCACGACGTACTCTCCGACATCGAGCGGAGCGGCGTCCAGGCCGTTCGGCCACGAGCCGTTCCCGTTGTCCGCGGCGCGCCGTGACGCGTTGACGACGAGCTCCGCGCCGTCTTGTGCCCGTGAAACGTCGAGCGCGGGGCGCTCGGCGCGCCGCTCGTTCGAGAAGTCGAGCAACAGGGCCGGCGGCGGCGAACCGGCGTAGCGAGGCGCAGCCGACGCGTCCGCGGCGTGCAACGACCCTCGCCCGACGCGCGGCTGGCAACGCCGGGGCCCGCGTTCGCAGCCGGCCGGGGGCGAGCGGCGCGTGTGACGAAGCGCCGACGGTTTGGAGTCCTCGTGGGATGAAGCGAGCTCACGCGGCTTTAACCAACCCTGGTAATCTCGGGCCATCTCGGATCCTCCGGAAAGGGGTCAGAGGTCACGCCCCCTGGCAGCCGTCGCGGGGGCCCTTTCGTCCATAGGCCACCGCGTACCAGAATGCTATACATTTGATCAGTATTCCTGAGGCGAGGCTCCCATGGCCGCTACTGGGAATAGCCAGGTGATTCCGAAGAGTTGACGGCCCTCCTCGACCGATGCTTCCCCAAGCGGGTCGCCTCCCGCCGGCTATTCGAGGATCGGGGCGTCGTTCGCGGTCGAGGGACGCTTCTTTTCGACCGGAGTTTTTTCGGAGCTCGGCCGTTTCTCCCCCGAAGTGTTCACTTTCTCGGCCTTGGTAGCCCTGGCGGGGGTGGAAGGCCTGCGAAACACCCTCACCGGCGCCGGCTCGGGCGGTGCCGGCTTCACTTCGGGCGCTTCCGACGCGGAGGCTTTCGGTTCCGGAACTTTGGAGAGCTCGAAGCGTTCCGGAGGGGGAGCGTCGAGGAACGTGACGCTCTGAGACTCATAACCTTCTCGCTTGATGACGATAGAATGGGATACGCCGTCGAGCGGCAAGCGCGTCGTCAGGTTGCCGCGCGCGGCACTCTCGCCGTCGAGCACGATTTCCGCGTCGCTCGGAAGCACCGTGAGATTGACGACGTACGTCTCTTCCGGGGCAGCTGCAGAACCCGAAAGTGCCGGCACCGGCGCCGGCTCGTCGCGGCGGCCGAGCAGCGCGATCGCAGCTCCGAAAGCAGCCAGAGCGAACACGACGCCAGCGATCAGGCGTGGCAGCGATGTTTTTTGTTTGCGGCTCACGGGATTCGAAACGGAAGTCGCTCCCTGGCCCAGCGTCGTCTTGAGCGGCGTGGCGGCGCTCGCGGCCGCCGCGCCGCTCACCTCCGTCCGGTCGACCCCGCCGGCGCTCCGCCCGGGCGCCTCGTCGACACCGGAAACCGCGCGGACCGCGGGTGCGGCGGAGCCGATGATCACCGGAGAAGCCGCGGCGGACGCTGCCACGGTCGAAGCGGCGGGCACGGACGCGAGCGTCGACGAGGCGGCGTGGGTCGAAAAGAGGCGAGCGTATCTCGCCTGGGTGACGGGCGAGGCGAACGGCAAGAGGGCGGCACCGAGGGCGTACATGTCGGGAAAGCGCTCGGCCGGATCCCGGTGCATTGCGCGCAACACCGCGCGCTCGAGCTCCGGAGACAGTTCCGGCCGGAGCTCCGTGGGTTTCGGGTGGCGGCCTTCCGACAGCTTGGTCACAAGCTCCATCAGGCTTTGTGCCTGGTAGGGAAGCTGCCCGCACAGGCCTTCGAACATCACGACGGCCAGCGAATACTGGTCGGTGCGGGCGTCCACCTCTCGCGCGTCGCCCGCTTGCTGCGGAGACATGTACAGGGGCGTGCCCATCATCGAGGCGGTGCGCGTCAAATGCACGGAGCCGTCGCTCAGTTTCGAGACACCGAAGTCGACCACGACGGGTCGCACTTCGCCGTGCTCCTCCGCGATGAAAATGTTCTCCGGCTTCAGGTCGCGATGGATGACTCCCGCGTCGTGAGCGGCGGCCAGCGCAGCTACGATGGGCACCATCAGATCGATGAACTCGGCGACGTTCGCCACCCCCTTGTCGATGCGCGCTCTTAGGTCGTTCCCCTCCAGGTACTCCATTGCCAAAAATGGCACGCCCTGCTCGATCCCGACGTCGAAGATCTGCACCAGATGGCTGTGCCGGACCCGGGCAGCGGCGCGCCCCTCGCGCAGGAACCGTTCCAGCGCGCTCGTGTCCGACGAAAACTGACTGGCCAGGGTTTTGATGGCGACGCGCTTGTGCAGCTCCACCATGATCGCTTCGTATACGCGGCCCATGGCGCCCCCGCCGATCAGTCGCACAATCTCGTAGCGTCCGAAGCGGGTTCCCGCGACAAGCTCATCCGGGTACGACACGAGCCTTTACCCTATCACTCCGCGCGAGCTTCGGTCAGAGCGATTTTCGCTCGCCCCGTTGCTCGTCGGCCCGGTTTCGCGGTCCCGCGGGTCGAGTCGGCGGTTCGAGCCGCGCGTTCGGGCGGCGCTCCCGACGGCGGGCAGCCACCGTGGACAGTCTCGCTCGACCGCGGTATTGCGGGGCTCGATGCGTCGTTTTTCTCCCGGAGTCGACGAATGAGGCAGCGCTCCATACTTGTCACTACCTTTTGTGTGCTCGCGGTGTTCTCCCACGATGCCCTGGCACAATCCGGTTCGCCGGCGCTCGCGAAGTCCCAGCTTTCGCGCAGCCCGGCGGGCGCCCGCAACGCCAAGGACGACGTGGCGCAAGACGCTTCGAGAAAGGATACGGCGGAAGCTCCCGCCGGCGACGCCGACGCGTTGATCCAGCGCGGAGTCGAGCTTCGCCGCCAAGGCGACGATCTCGGCGCCCTGTCGCTATTCGAGCAGGCGCATGCCGAGGCTCCGACGCCACGGGCGAAAGCGCAGATCGCGCTGGCCGAGCAAGCGCTCGGGCGTTGGGTGCAGGCGGAAGAACACTTGCTCGCCGCGCTCGCCGCCAAGGACGATGCGTGGATAGCCGGCAACGAGGCGACGCTGACGTCAGCGCTGTCCACCATTCAACAAAGGCTCTCGAGCCTGACGATCTACGGCGGAGTCGAAGGAGCCGAGGTTCGCGTCAACGGGCAGCCCGCCGGCTTGCTGCCGCTCGCGGAACCACTGCGCGTTCCCTCCGGCGGCGTGATCATCGAAGTGGCGCACGAGGGCTACTACACCGTTCAGCGTCAGCTGACGCTCGCCGGCGGCGGCCGCTTCGTCGAATCGATCACCATGACGCCTCGTCCCGCCGACGCGTCGCCGGCAGCTGCCCCCGCGCCGGGCTCCGAGCGCCAGCCGGTCGGCGCCGAGCCTCCGGCGGCCACCTCCGTGGGTGACGGGCTTTCCCCCGCCCTGTTTTGGATCGGCGCGAGCGTGACGGCGGTACTCGGCGGTGTGACCGTCTGGTCTGCCCTGGACACCAAGAGCAAGAACGACGAGTACGAGAGCTATTCGACGGGCTCGGGCGCCGAAGCCGACCAGAGCCGCACCTTCTACGATCGCGCAAAGAGCCGTCAGGACCGCACGAACGTGTTTTTGGCCGTCACCGCCGCTGCCGGCGCCGGTACCGCGATCATCGCGGCGTTCACCGACTGGGGAGGGAGCGAGAGCGCGCGCGGCCGAACGCCGCGCGCGGTGGCGCGCACGGGAGCGGATCTCTGGCTTTTGCCGGACGGCGCGCGCGTCTCCTGCCACGGGAGCTTCTGAAGCATGAAAACGAGATCGCGGCTCTCGAAGTCCGTTTCGGCCCGGCGTCTCGTCGCAATCGGCGTCGGCGTGACGGCGCTCATGGCGTTCGGGCCCTGGGGCTGCATAATCGTGGACGACAGCCTCTACAAGGATCTGGAACGCGCCGAGGCGGAAGGAGGCGCGGCGGGTGTCGGCCAGGGCGGCAACGTGAACGGCACGGGCGGTGACGACGGCGCGGGCGGTGACGGGCCGCCGCCGATCGAGCTCAGCGAAGAGTGTGAGCCCGGCACCGACTATTTCCCGTTGGACGGCGCTGGGGAACGCATCGTCATCGACACTCGAGAGCTGCGGGACAACGTGAATCAGCAACGCGGCCTCTCCTGTACCGGAAAGCCGGCGCCCGGCGCGGACGGCTTCTTCGCGATCGAAGTCGAGTTCGGCGATACGTGGCACTTTCACCTTTCTCCGGACCAGGAGTTCTTCGACGACACCGGGATCGCGCGAAACCCGGTGCTCTACGTGCTCGATGAAACGTGCGACATTCGCAATTGTCCGCGCGGCCACGATATCTGCGAGCGAAATTCCGACGAACACTTCACCTACACGTCCACGGATCGCAACCCGACGACCGTACACGTGGGCATCGACGATCGCTTCGAGGGCGGCGGTGTCTACACGCTCCAGGCGATCAAGGTGGATTGCGAGCTAGACGAGGTTCAGCACGGAAAAGCCTGCGTGCTGGGCAGCGATGATTGCGACGATCGGTGCCGGTCCCTGCTCGACCCGAGAAACCCGATCGAGACGACCGTGTCTCACGCCGAGTTCACGTCGGCAAACGTGATTCGGTTTCCGGACGGGGAATCGAGCGTCAGCATTCAGGGCGGCATCGGCGGCTGTGAGCCGGATTTCTACGCCCTGGAGGTTTCTGACGGCGCCCGCATCGAGGCGACGCTCCTTACCGACGACGAGGAACCCTGCCCGGAGGACGCGGAGCCGGTGCTGCTCGAGCTCTTCGATTCGGGCCTCAGGCTGCTGGAAGACGCCGAGCCGAGCTCCGCCGAAGCGTGTCCGAGTCTGGTCTCGGACGAGCTCGACGAAGGCGAATACTTTCTGAAACTCTCGAAGGTCGAGGTGCCGGAGGACGGCAGCGTGCAAAGCTCGGACTACAGTTTCTTGGTCGAGGTCGTCGAGCCCTAGGCACGTGCGCGCGCATTTCGACGGCAACCCGCTTCGCGACAACCCCCTCGTGACCCGCGAGCACGTGGAGCAGGCGTGCCGCGACCTCTTGCGTCCGCTCGCGCCGTTTCACAGCCCCGGCGGAGCGCGCGTCAAGCTGGGCGGTATGGGCGTTCACTTCGGCGAGCAGAGCGAGGCGCTCGAAGGTTTCGCCCGGCCGCTCTACGGTATCGTGCCGCTGCTGTGCGGCGGCGGAAGTTTCGACGGGCTCGAGCGCTATCAGCGCGGTCTCGAGGCCGGCAGCGACCCGGAGCACGAGGAGTTTTGGGGCTTCGCGCGCACCGATCAGCGCATGGTGGAGATGGCCGCCATCGGCTTCGCGCTCGCGTTCGCGCCCGAACACTTTTTCGAGCCGCTTTCCGCGCGCGCTCGAAAGAACCTGGTCGAATGGCTCGAGCGCCTCAACCATCACACGCCCCCCGACAACAATTGGCACTTCTTTCGGGTCATCGCGAACTTGGGGCTCGAACGGGTCGGCGAGGCACGCCCGAGCGCGGCGCTCGCGGAGTCGTTCGAACGCATCGAACGTCACTACGACGGTGCCGGCTGCTATCACGACGGGCGACCGGGTCGTGTCGACTATTACGTTGCGTGGGCGTACCACACCTACGGCCTGATTTACGCGAGCTCGCCGCTCGCGGACCCGACTCGCGCGCGGCGCTACCGCGAGCGGGCGCGCCGCTTCGCGACGGACTTCGCCGGCTTCTTCGACGCACGCGGCGCCGCGGTGCCGTTCGGTCGCAGTCAGCTGTATCGCTTCGCACAGGCGGCGTTCTTCGGCGCGCTCGTGCTCGCGAACGAAGAAGCATTGCCGTGGTCGCGCATCAGGGGACTCTACCTCCGGCATCTGCGTTACTGGGCGCGCCTGCCGATTGCCGGCTCCGACGGCGTGCTGCGGCTCGGCTACGCCTACGAGAACCCGTTCGTGTGCGAGCCCTACAGCTCAGCGGGGTCGCCTTACTGGTGCATGAAGTATTTTCTCGCGCTGGCGGCGCCGCAAAGCCACCCATTCTGGCGCGCGGAGGAAGAGCCGGCGGACGAGTTCGAAGCCGCCGAGCCGCGCGTTCGCAGCGTCGCGCGTGCGGGTATGGTACTCCAGCGCGACGCTTCCCAGGTCGTCATGCTGAGCGCGGGGCAATCCGAGCCGTACTGGTCGAACGGGCCGGCCAAGTACGGGAAGTTCGCGTATTCGTCGCTGTTCGGCTTCAGCGTCGAGCACGCCGAGACGGCGCCGCACCACGGCGTTTACGACTCGATGCTCGCTCTGCGCGAAGTGGACGGCCCTTGGCGCGCTCGCGGCGAACCGCTCGAACGGAGCGTCGATGGCGACATGATCTGGTCCGTATGGCTGCCATGGCCCGACGTTCGAGTCGAGACCGTGCTCGTGGCTTCGGGCATGCCGTGGCACGTTCGGCTGCACCGCGTCGTCACCGCGCGCGCGCTCGCGAGCTCCGAACAGGGGTTCGCCCTCGGCCGCGACGCGAGCGAGGCCGCGGAGCTGATGACCGAGATTTCGCCGCACGGCGACGCCGCCCGGACGCAAAGCGGTCACGGCGCGAGCCTGATCCTGGATCTTGCGCGACGCGGAGCGCCGCGCGCGAGCTTGCGAGCGCGCTCGGCCAGCGTTCAATTGGCGTCGCCGAACACCAGCCTGATCTGGCAGCGTACCGCGATTCCGAGGCTCTCCACGCTGCTCGAGCCGGGCGTCCACTGGCTTGCCTGCGCCGTCGCCGCCAGCGATCGAGTGGACCTTGCCGTCGGCGACGCGCCGCCGATGGCGGAGGGCGCGTGGCGGTTCTTTTCCGCGCTCGAGCCGGCCTGACTGCGCGTCCTGAAGGCGAGTCCGCCGCCGAGCTCGTCGCCGGCGCTCACGTCGCGGACGCTTCGGGAACGTCGTTTACCCCGAGCCGTGCCAGCGCGCGATCGACGGTGTGCAGCGCTCCGGCGCGGCGCCTATGATCTTTCCCGTCGTGGGGTTTGCGCGAGCTCACCGAGGCCGACAGGGTCGCGGCGCACGAAACCCTGGCGCGGGGTGTCGATCGTCCGTTCGCCTTCGAACTTTTGAAGCGCGCCCGCGTGCGGGGCTGGACCGTTCCGTCCGGTTCGCGTCCGAGGTCTTCGTAGTGGCGCCGGCGGTTCTTCCTGTCGCGCGCACGCTCCTCGCGCGCGAATTCGGCGACCTCCGGCGCAACCCCGCGCGGAACGACGATCGCGCCGTCGCCGTCCGCGACGATGACGTCCCCCGGGCACACCGTCTGCCCCCCGACGCACACCGGAACGTTCGTCGCGTCGAACTGGAGCCGACTCTGCACCATGCTCTGCGAAACCAACCGCGACCAGAAGGGGACTTTCTGCAGGATCACTTCGTCGCTGTCGCGCACTCCGCCGTTGCTCAAGAACCCTCGCACGCCGCATTTCAGGGCCGCGAGCGTATTCTCCGAGCCCATCAAGCCGGCGTTCACCCCGCTCTGATCGATCACGACGAAGTCGCCCGGCCGGATCTCGTTCATCCACGGATACCTAAGCCGGCGTAGGCGGAACCAAAAAAGGAAGTTTCGGCACTGGGCTGTCAGGTATCAGGTATCAGGTATCAGGCGTCAGCCGGACTCGGCGTTCAGCGACTGAATGAAACGGTAGAG
>DASWGX010000527.1:0-5802 GCA_036393455.1 Polyangiaceae bacterium | reverse complement strand
CGGATGGTCTCGAGCTCTTTCTTGGTGGCGGCCGGCGGAAAGTTCTTCAAGCAGTAGTGAAGGTGCTCGGCGGCGTCGCGGTGAAGGCCGAGCTTGGCTTCGACTTGGCCGAGGCTCGCAGCGACGTCGTAGGTCTTGCGCAGCTGCCAAGCTTGCTTGAACAGGCTTCGCGCTTCTTCGGCGTGTCCTTCTCTGGCCGCCTCGGAGCCTTCGCGAAACAGGGCGCGAGCGCGCTCGTTTTCGTCGTTCAGTGTGGCGTCTTCGCTGGTCTGTGCTCGCACGGCTGGTGCACGCCCGATCAAGGTCAAGCCTGCGGCGACGCAGAACAAGAACGTTCTTGTATGGTTAGTCATTGGGTGTGAAGACGAGATCGATCGTGTTCGGGTTCTTGCCGGGCTTCGCCGAAACAGCCGGAGTACTCTCCACCGGGGCCGCGCCCTTCGGAACCGGCGCGCTCCTTGTAGCCGAGCCGGGCACCGGCGTGCGTTCGATTTCGCGCAGCTTCGGAGCTCTCACGGCCTCGGGGGCGCGCCGTGCTTCGTGAGGCGCTGGCTCACGTTCGCGCGGCGGAACGGGCTCGGCCGTTTCCCGGGCTGGCGGCGTCGCGAGCGGTGGTGCTTCGGCAGGCGCGGCATGCGGCGTTTCGAGCGCCGGTTGCTCGTCTCCGGCTTTCACCAACAAGCTCAGCGCCACGACCAGGGCGACCGCGACAACGAAGACCGCAAGGATCAACCCCGCGAAACGCCGGCTCGGCACCGCCTCCGGCTTCTTGCTGGCGGCGGTCGCGAGCTCGCCCGGGGGCTCGCTCGTTCGCGGAGCGGCTTCCGCCCGCGGCTCTTGCTTGGGTGGCGCCGGCGCCGTGGCGTCCGCCGACTGGTTGGGCGGGAACGTGTCCTGAAAATACTTCTGATCGAGACGCGGCCGCTTGCTGGCGAGCATCTTAGCACGCAAGCCAGAGGTCACCTCGAGTGTCCCCCAAGTGCCGGGGTCGAACTCGCGATCCGCTTCGGCAACGTGCTCGTCCGAATCGCTCGGCGGTACACTGCTCAATGCGGACGGCGCGTCGGGCGGTTGTGTCGTCGTCGTCTTGGTCTCGGTCGTGGCGAGCCGTTGAGTGTTGCGCTTTTCTTCTGCGCCGGCGCTCGGAGCGGGGCCCTCTTCCTTCGGTGAAGCGGGCTTTTCGGGGGAGCGTTCGTCCGGCGTCATGGGCTTTGGTCCAGGCCGCTCCCCGGCATAGCGTTGGGCTCGGGCGATGAGGAGCGCTTCGGGAAGAAGGGCTTTTTCTTCGGCGGGTTCTCCGGCGGATCGTCCGAGATCAAGGGCGTTTCGATGTCGATCTTCTTCTCTCGACCTCTCAACATGACAGGATGGTCCGGCGGCATGAAAGGCTGGTCGAAAATGCCGTCGGGCTGTCCAGCACGCACATCAAGGACCCGGCGCGCCGTGACCGCTTGCTGATGCTCGCCGCGTTCGCTCAAGGACTGCTCACGCTGCTCGGGGCAGCCAGCGAAGCCGCAGGACTGGACCGCTACTTGAAGGCCAATACGGTCAAACGACGAACTCACTCCCTCTTCCGTCAAGGTTGCTATTGGTACTCCGCGCTTCCGAACCTCCCCGAAAAACGCCTCCGGCCGCTCATGGAAGCGTTCGGGAAGATCGTCACCGATCACGAAGTTTCCCGCGATGTTCTCGGCGTCATATGAGGGGATGCTTCAGGTGTTTCTCGACAAGGGCTCTTCAGTGTTTTCCGATTCGGCATTGTTTGAAGAGACGATCTGCATGATGAATTCCTCTACCTCCGCGTTTGTCCTTGCTTCATTGAATCCCACGATTTCCTTTCAGGTAGGCGATGTGAATCGACTGCCTGTAGTGAGAATTGCTGGTAGCTCGATCATTTTTCGAACGGTGGAGCGTGCTTCGGACACCCACGAATCCCACCGCGAACCCTCCGTCGAATTCAAATCTCCCGGCCCGTCCCCCTGGCGCTACGCCCAGGACTGGGCTCAGCGCGCCGTCGATCGGCCCGAGGGCGCTCCGCTGCCGCCGTACGAACCCGAATTCGACCCTCCCGAGCCCGAAGCGTACGTCTCCTTCGCGATCGGCGTCGCGCTCGGGCGCTTCGGCGCGGACGACGAAGGCGTTCTCGATGCCGCACCCCCGGACGCCCTGCCCGGCGGCATCCTCTTCGTCACGGACGCCGACGATCTGCCCGATTCCCTGGCGCACCCGGCCGCCGAGCGCATCCTTCAGGCCTGGAGCGAGCACGGCCCGGCCGTCCTGCGCGGCAAAAAGGGCGATCTGCGCGACTGGCTGCGCAAGGACTTTTTCGTCCATCACAAGGCGCTCTACGAAAACAGGCCCATCTATTTTCCGCTCAGCAGCGACAAGCGCTCGTTCGTCGCCTACGCCAGCATCCACCGCTGGAACGACGACACGCTCAAGCTCCTGCTCGCCGATCACCTGCACCCGTTGCTCCGCCGCTTCGACGGCGAGATCAACGACCTGAACCGCGCGCGCGCCTCGAGCGACAAGAAGACCGCCTCCGCCGCCGACAAGCGCTACGCCACGCTCAAAAAGCTCCGCGACGAGCTCGCCGCCTTCATCGACACCGTCGCCGCCTGCGCCGAGCGCGGCGCGCCCCCCACCGATCCCAAGTGCCCGCCCCGCGCCGCCGACGCGCCCTTCCACATGGACCTCGACGACGGCGTGATGATCAACAGCGCCGCGCTCTGGCCCCTGCTCGCGCCGCAGTGGAAAGACCCGGCCAAATGGTGGAAAAAGCTCTGCCAGGCCGAAGGCAAAAAAGACTACGACTGGTCGCACCTCGCGCGCCGCTACTTCCCCGCCCGCGTCGAAGAAAAGTGCACAACCGACCCGAGCCTGGCCGTCGCGCACGGCTGCTTCTGGAAACACCATCCAGGAAAAGCCTACGCCTGGGAGCTCCGCCTCAAAGACGAAATCCGCGAAGACTTCACCATCGACGAAGCCGGCTCCGACGCCGCGCGCGAACGCTTCCTGAAAGACCACCCCGCCGAAGCCGCCGCCCTGCGCGACAAAGAAGAACAACGCCGCCGGCGCAAGGCGACCCGGGAAGAAGCCGAGGAGAGCGAGGACGCCGAAGCCGTCGATGAAGAGCGTCATGATGACGGCGAGTGAGCGCCCAGTTGGCGGCGCTGGCGCACCGCCGCTGCCCGCGCCGCCGCTTCCTTTCGCTGCTACGTGTCGGCTCCCGACTTCACGCTGCCGCCGTGCCGGCGCGCTCTCGAGTAGCTCTCGAGTGGATCAGGAAGACGTTCGAAGCAGTCGCGTCGCGTGGATGGCCAGCCTGAAGGACTTTTGAGTGGTCATCCAGACCAGGGTTGCGGCGGAGGTCTTTTTATCCAGGACGCGAGCCGGTCCCGCGGCGCTGCCGGCGGAGTCCAGTGCGATCTCGATGGGTCCCGCGCCGTTCTCGGGAAAGTGAATGTACTCGCCGACGGCCGTTCTGAAATGGTTCCAGGTCAAGTCGTCCCACTCCGTCACGGTGGCCGGAAAGCCCTCTTCGGCATCGGGCGGCTCATCGAGCCCGAAGCGGATCTCCGCCAGCTTCTCTTCGAACACGAAGAAGATGCCCCTGCCGTTTTCGCCGCCGCCGCGGGCCTGGTCCTCCGTGAAGTCGAACCCGAGCAGCGTGATGTCCGCCGGAATCTTGACGCTGAAGATCGGGTCCCGGCGGCGGTTCTCGTCCATCTCGAGCAGCGCCGGCTCCACGCCGTGCTCGGGCAGGGCCGGGACGACCTCTTCGGCTGCATCGTCGCCCAGCCTCGTCACCGCCGGCACCGCGTAGATCTCCGCGTCCGGGAACTTCTTGAGCAGGTCGCCGCGGATCAGCAGCACGGCTCGCTCCGGCGGCGCCTCGGGCACGCGATTGTGGCCGAGGCGGCCGGCCCAGTCGTGCAGCGCGCGGACGTCCTTTTTGCGCTCCTCCCAGATCGCTCGTTGCTCGGCCGCCAGGGCCTCGGGGGTCGGCTGCAGGCCGGCGGCGGCCAGCCGGCCCTCGGCCTCCGCCAGGACGGCCGCGCGCTCGCTCGCCGAAGCGGTCTGCTCCGGCAGAAACTGCGACGGATCCCAGAACTGGCGAAAGTAGCTGCCGCGTTGATCCGTCGGGTACTCGCGCCACAGCAGCTCGCTGCCGAGCTCGTGATTGCAGCCCATGATGAAGGCCTCGACGAATCTGCGGTTCGTCTCGAGCAGCGTGATGGTGTTCTGTGGGATCTTCTCGATGCCGGGCAGCAAGTGCTGCTTCGAGCTCTCGAGCAGGAGCTCGTACAACGGTTGAGGAAACTCGGGCGCCGCCATGATGCGATCGAGGCATTCTCTCGGCAGCCTTTTCGAGAAATGAAGACGCGTGCGTGTTCTCTCGCAAACGGTCTTTTCGGGATCGATGGCGCAACGGAGGTCGTCCTTCACTTCGCCCGCGATGGGCGGATAAGTCGGAACCAACTTTTGGATGCTTTCGGCGAGCTGGAGCAGCCCGGCGCCGGCACCGTCGGCATGCGACGGGTGCTGCTGGACGCGCTGCAGCCAGTGGTCGCCCGCGGCGAAGGCGGATTCGCGCGGAGTCCCCGCGCCGGCTCCCCGGTACAGCTCGCCTCGCAAGAGCCGCAGGTGGAGTCCGCCGGATCGGACTCGGCGGGCGGCGCGCCGCAGCGCCGGGTCGAAGGCGCCGCGCGGCACCTGGCCGGCGATGAGCCGTTGCTCCAGGCTGACGCCGGATTCAGTCCCCGACTTACATCCGCTACGCGCGCGGTCAAGAATCGGTCCGGCAACCGCCAAGAAGTCGCTGTCCGAAAGACGATCGAGCCGGCGGAAGAGGCCGTTTCCCACTTCGCGACCGAGCTGCGCCCTGCGTACGATGTCGTTGCCGGACTCGATTGCTCCGAGCTGTTTCCAGGCCGACTCCATCAGGGCTTCCTGGTGCTTGCGCACGACGGATGCTCCGAGCGCCGCGGCTGCGCGGTGGCGCGGATCGAGGTTCAGCTCGTCGAGCCACCGTGGCGCTTCGCGCCGGAGCGACAGTTGCGCGCGCGCGGCGTGCCAGCGGCCGTACGTGGGCGGCAAGAGCCAGGGATGGGCCGGCACGTGCAACGTCCCCTTCACCGGTTCGAGGTCGTCGATCGAGAACTGGATCGGGTAGCTGCCGCCCGGCGGCGCGCGCAGCGTCGCCCGGAAACCGCCGCCGAACGCAAGGCCCTGGGCTTGCTGCCACTTGCCAGCGTTCAGGTAAGCCACGGCGCTGCTCGATGCTTCAGCCGCGGCCCAGACCGCGGTCAAGGACGTGCCGTCCTCCGAAAGGCGCACGGCCGCCGCCAGGTTCGAACCTGGCAGCACGATTTCCGCGTCGCCCAAAGGCTCGGCAGCGCGGTTCAGCAGCTCGGCGAGCCGGCGCCGGAAGTCCGCGACGCGGCTCCGATCGTCGGCTCCCCAGCTCGTGACACGGGTCGCGGGTGCCTTCAGCGCGCCTTCCAGGCGCAGGCCGTGCGGGAGCTCGGGCTCGTCGGCGAACGCATCGCGATCCAGGGGCGGCAGGCCGAAACCCGCGTCGGCGCAGTCCAGATCACGCACACCGAGGTCGGGCAGCGTCCGCGCCTTGAGCTGTCTCAGCGCGTACTCGAAATCACCGCGCAGGCCGGTCCGAAAAGACCAGCGGTAGAAGTAAGGCAGCTCGAGCGAAGAGCCGTCGCGCCGCCAGGCGTACGCCGCCGTGCTCGAAGCCGCCGGCGCGATCCCCCGCGCGGCGAGCCGGCCGGCTTCGTAGGTCGG
>DASWGX010000526.1:0-3410 GCA_036393455.1 Polyangiaceae bacterium | reverse complement strand
GAAAGCCAGTATGAGCACAAGCTCGTTCGCGCTAGTCCGCGATCCTCTGGTTTCGCTTGAGCTCCCAGCAGCGCGTATTTCGCGACAAGCCGAGCCTCGTGTAGAAGTCAGCCGCGTCGGGGGCCGCGATCAGGCGCAACGTGCAGCGGGGCCCGAGCTCTTCTCGAGTGCGCGCGAGCAAGGCGCGGCCGATGCCCGCACGCTGGTAGGCGGTGTCGACCGCGAGGTCCGAAAGGTAGCAAGCGTAGTGAAAGTCCGTGATCGATCGCGCCACGCCGACCAAGGTTTCACCTTCCCACGCCGTGACGCACAAGTTCGAGTTTTCGACCATCCCCGCCATGCACGCTCGGTCGTCCACGGGCCTCCGCTGCCCCAGCGAAGAGCGATTGAGAACGTCGATGAACTGGTCGGCGGTGATGGGGGCGTTGACGGCGTAGGTGATCATGGAGATCCTTGGCGGTTGCTGCTGGAGCTTGCCGAAGCCGCAAGGCTTCGCGAAGAGCCAGCATCCTAGCGGGTTCCGGCGTCGTCGGTCTCCTCCACGGCTCGCCCTTGACGCGCCTTCGCTGCACCCGGTAGGAAGGTCGGCGTGCGCCTCCGGCGGAGGGTAAATGGGCACCACCGCCTGCTTGCAGGCGTTGCCGTCGCGCTCTCAGGGACCGCCGCCGAATTGACGTTGCGCGGAGCGGTGATGCGCGGCAAAGCCGGCCCCGCTCAAGCGCCCGCCCGCCATAGTTCGCACAGGCCGCGCCGCTCGCCGAGCATGGGGTCCGCACTCGGGAGCGGAAGGCGAGCGATGCGCTCGTCGCTCGCGGGACGCTCCCCCGGCTTTCCGTATTGCATGTCAGGCGACGTGCCGGCCGGGTACGCTCCGACGACGTGGAAGTCGGCGCTCTCGGATTCGTTCTTGTGCGCGAGACCAGCCGGAATCACGACGACGTCGCCGGCGGTCAGCGTCAGGAGCACGCCGTCCGGGCCGCCGAGACGCACGGCGACGTGGCCGGAGTAGACGCCCAGCACCTCGTGCGCGGTGCTGTGATAGTGGTGCACGGTGTAAAGGCCGTTCCGCCACGCGCCGGTCCACCCGTTCGCGGCGAAGCGGCGCTCGAACCGCGACGCGAGATCGGGTTTCTTGGGCTCGAGCGCCGCTCGGTAGACGAGCGCCGGCCGGCGGCTATTCGGAAAGACGCCGTCGTCCGCGACGAAATAGGCGGTAGGTTCCGCGGACTGGCTGCCTTCGGGAGCGGCCATGCCGTTTCCTAGCGCAAAGGTCGGGCGCTCGCGAGCTCGCCCCGGGTGGGTCCAGTGGATTCAGAACTGCGAGAAGAAATCCCAGATTGACTGCCCGGAGTCGCTCGGCAGCGTGTGGCCTCCGCTGAACTCACACCAGACCACCGGGTAGCCGGCGTCACAGCCTTGATAGCTGACGCACGGGCTCGGGTCGACCGGGACGGCGTCGGTCTGACAGTGATTGCGTTCGAGGAAGACGTCGCGGGCGGATTCGCCGTTCTCGAGCGGAACGACGGTATCGTTGTCTCCGTGCGCGCCCCACATGGCGATCGGATGATCGCCGTCTTCGCAACCGCTGTACAGTGCCCCGGACATCGGCGCGATGGCACGAAACACGTCGCCCATGGCGCAGCCGACCGCGAACGACATCATGCCTCCGTAGCTGAAGCCGGTCGAAAAGATGCGGGACTCGTCGATGCAGAGCTCGCTCGTGAAGCGGTCGAGCATGGCGCGCAGCAACGCGATGTCCCGCCCGCCCGTGTTCGCCCAACCCGCGTCGATGCCCTCGGGCGCCACGAAGATCGCCGTGCCGTTGGCCCGACTCTCGAGGCCGTAGTATCCGCCGCCGAACCCGGTGGCCACCGAGTCAGCCGACCCACCCCGCGGGTGCCAGCCGAAAATTAGCCGGTGCGGTTGGTTCGAGTCGTAGCCGTCGGGGACCGCGAGGATGTACTCGCGCACGGCGCCGTCGACGTCAATCGTGAATCGGCCGCTGGCGGGCGGCATGGTCGAACCGCAGCCGCTGCTCGGTGCGGCACCGCCCGCTCCTGCACCGCCCGCTCCTGCTCCTGTCGCTCCTGCACCGGCCGCTCCTGCGCCGCCGACTCCGGCACCACCAACCTGCTGCCCGCCCGCGCCCGCGGGCGGACCGCCGCGGTCCTGCCCACCCGAGCCGCTGGCTTCGCCCGTTTGCGCCCCGCCGCTGCCTGTCGTGCCGCCGGCAATGCCGCCTCCTGCGCCGCTCAGCGTGCCGGCGTTGCCTCCGCTGGAAGGAGCGCCGGCTGTCGAGCCACCCGCCGCCGCGCCGCTTACGCCGGATCCGCTGCTGGAACAACCCGTGGCGAGCGCTGTGCAAGAGATCCCCACGAGTCCAAGGATGAAGGGTCGGATCATTGACGGAAGCTCCTTTATTTTCGCTCGCTATTTTCGCTCGCTCCCGAGCCGACCACTAGTTATCACTGCGGTCACTCCCGAACAATCGGCGCGGGCCGAATACACTGTCTCACCCACACGAACAATGCTGCGCGCCCAACAGCTTCCCTTGCTCGCCGTCTTTGCCCACGTGTGTCGCCAGCGCTCGCTGACGAAAGCGGCGAGCGTTTTGGGAATCTCCAAGAGCGTAGTCAGCGCCAATATTCGTGCGCTCGAACAAGTACTGGGAGCGCGCCTGTTGGAACGCACCACGCGCCGCGTCGCGCCGACTCAAACGGGTGAAGCGGTACTCGCGGCGGCGGAGCGTTTGCTCGCGGCAGCCGACGAGGTCGGGGCGATCGCGGAATCAGAGCACAATGTGCCAACCGGAACGCTGCGGGTGGCGGCTCCCGTGGACCTCGGCGCGCTGCTGGTGGCGCCGGCCGTGGCGCGTTTGTGTGCCAAGTACAGCGGTCTCCGGGCAGAGCTCGTCTTGAGCGACAGCCGAATCGATCCGATCGCCCATCAGTTCGACGCGATGCTCTTGGTCAACGTTCCGAAGGACTCGAGCCTGGTGACCACGCAGCTCGCGAGCGACACCGAGATCATCGTGGCTTCTCCGGAGCTCGCAAAGGAGTGGCAGACGGCGAAGCAGCCGAGGGACTTGACGGGGGCGCCGTGGATCAGCCACACGAGCATTCCGATCAACACGCGTGCGCGATTCCGCAATCGCCGTGGAACGCTACAGCAGATCGTGCCGAGGGAGGCGCGCATCGTCACCAACACGGCGGATTCGATTCGCTCGCTGGTCGTTGCGAGCGCGGGCTTTGCGGTGGTCCCATCCCAGGTCGTGCTCGACGACATGCGCGCGGGACGCGTCGTGCGCGTGCTCTCGGACTGGAGCGGCAGAACCGTACGGGTTCACCTCTGCCTCCCGTCCGGTAGACACTCTCCTCGCCGCGTCGTCGCCTTCGTGGAGGAGCTTCGCG
>DASWGX010000525.1:0-13774 GCA_036393455.1 Polyangiaceae bacterium | reverse complement strand
GACAAGCGCTAGGGGACTCGTTCGAGCGCTGAAGCTTGAGGACAGGCCGAGATTCCCTGGATTCACCGTTTACTTCACTGTGGATCCGGATGGAGCTGTTTGTCTTGAAGAGTTGGTCAGGATTCACTAGCCACCCGCCCGCACAACGGACAGGCCCCGTCCGGCGGCCAATCCCCGGATAAAATCGCCTCCACGCTCACCCCTGCGAGCCGGGCCGCCCGGAGCGCCAATCCCGCCGAAGGCCTGCCCCTGGCTTCCAGTGGCGCATAGATGGCCGACGTTCCGACTCCCATCGCGCGAGCCAGCTTCGGGGTCCCGCCGTACCTGAGGCGGAGCACCTTGACCGCGATGCGGACGCACTCCTGTTCTTCCGGCGTCAGCTGGTTCACCTCTTTGTAGGGGATGACCCGTGGCTTCCGCTTCCAGTGGATGCGCTTCTCTCCCACCCCGCGAGCATCGCCGACCGCCTCGGATCCGTGCCAGCGGTCCCGAGGCCGGATGGCGAATTAGGACACTACCTGTTCGAGGGAGCGACAGCGACCGAGTTCGGGAAGGCCCCCAAACGCGAGAGGGTGTCAGCGGCGACGACGCCCCACACCGAACGCCCCACGCCGTCTCCACGCAAGAGCGAGCGCAGCCGCCAGCGCCAGCGCCGTCCCGTGTAGCTTACCCGCCCGCACCCCGATCGTGCACGCCGCACATCCCCCGGCGCGACCGCTCGCCGCCGCGACCGGCGGCGGCGCGGATTCGGGCGGCGCTCGCCGCTCCGTGCGCTCCGCGATCACGCGCTGCGCGGCGGGCGGAAGCTCGCGCGTTCGCGCCGTGGTGTCCGGCGTTGCGCCGCGCTCGATCCACGCGCTAACAAGGCCGATTTCTCCAGGCGTCAGATCCGGCAAACCGTCGGGCGGCATGTGGTCCGAATCCGAAACCGGCAAGAGCACGCGCTCGACGAGCAGGCTCGCGTTCGCATCGCCCGGTACGATCGCCGGGCCGCTGTCACCGCCGCTGCGAAGCGACGCGACGTCCGCCATGCTGAGCCCACCCGAAGGATCGTCGTCCTTGTGACAGCCACCGCATCGCTTGTCGAGCGCGGGCTTCACGAAGTCGGCGAACAACGCAACTCGTTCCGGCAGCGCGTCGACGAGCGCCGGATCGATCGGCGCGGCTTCGGGCGGCGGGGCCACGCCCTGCGCATTTTGGTCTACTTCATTCGTGCTTGGCTCGATTGGTCTTGTTGGTTGGCTCGACGCGGAACCGTCATCGGTTGCCTGAGCGGCTTCGTCGCTGTCGCTTCCCGCGGTCATCCCCGGATCCGCCCCGCCAAGATCCGGCGTTGCAAGATCCGTCGCCGCCGGCGACGGCTCGGACGCCGAGGCCGCGGGCACGGAACCGCCACGACCTGCTCCGCTACGAACCCACGCCGCGAGCGTCGTGATTTCCGCCGCGCTCAGCTGCGGCTCTTTCTTCGGCGGCATGTGTCCCTTGGCGTCCAAGGGACGGCGCACGGCCTCGATGAGCAGGCTCGCGTCGGGATCGCCGGGCACCACCGCCGGTCCTTGCTTGCCGCCGGAAAGCAGCGCGGCCAGCGAATCGACGCGCAGCTTGGCCTTCTGCTTTTCCGCGCCGTGGCACTTTTCGCACTTGTTCGCGAGGATCGCGAACGGCCCACCGGAACCGGAAGCCGGCGGCGCGCGCTCGCTCGCACCCGGCGCGCTCGATCCGGACGCGTCGTTCTCGGGCGAGGCGCCGGGCGGACCGTCGGAGTCGGGCTCGGACGCCGGCTCCGGCGCGGGCGCGTCCGAGGGCTCGGGTTGCGCCGAACCGGGGTCCGCCTTCGACGCGTCGGTTTTCGACGAGCTCGCCTTGGACGCGTCGGTCTTGGTCCGTGGCTGCGCCGGCGCCCTGGCCACGATCTTCTCGAGCAGCGCCCGCGCTCTGGTCGGAGCCAGCGTGTCGCGTACCTCGAGGGCGTCGCCGAGACCGCGATCGATCCAAAACTTCACGATTTCGATCTCTTCGGGCTTCGGGCCCTCGCGCTCCTCCGGCGGCATGCGGTCGTCGTCGTCGAGCGGCAAGAGCATGCGCTCGACCAACAAGCTCTGCTCCGCGGCGCCAGCGCTGACGGCCTGGCCGCTGTCGCCGCCCGCCACGATGGCCTCGAGGCTGTCGAGCCTGAGTCCGCCCTCCGCTTCTTCTTCTTCTTCTTCTTCGCCATGGCATTCGACGCAGTACCGCTCGAAAATCGGCTGTACGACATCGGCGAACAACAGCGGTTCGGCGCGCATTTCCAGCTTGGGAGGCTCGGGCGGAGCCTCGCTTTCCGCGCTTCCACCGAGCAGGGGTTTGAGCGGTCCCGGCGCGTACTTCGACAGGTAGGCGTCGCCGCGCGTCATCGTTCCGCCGAAGTGCGCGCCGAGCGACAGTACCCCGAGCGTCGCGGCGACGAGCCCTCGGTACGCGAGCAGCGCGCGCGGACGTTCGGAACGGCGATGGTACACCCAGGCAATCAGGCACAGCGACGCGCCAATCACGGTGAAGAGCGTCAGGCGGCGGTGCAGCAAGAGCTTGCCGCCGGGAAAGCCACCGCCGAGCGCGAGCATCTGGCCGAGCGCAAAAGCACCGAGCGCCGACACGACCATCGCGGCGAGCAAGAGCTCGAGCGCCGGCTCCACGCGCGCGCGCACCGCCGGCCAGAAGCTCGTCAGCTCGGCCGCCGCAACCAATAGGAAGACGCCGATCGGCAGGTGCACGGCAAGTGGATGAAAGCGTCCGAAGAACAGAACCAGGCCCGGAGGCGTTCCCGAGAGACTGCTCATCACGAGCTCGATCACGAGCGCGGCAACCGCGGCGCCGACGGCTCCGAGCACCAGGTACGATCGCCACCAGGGCCGGTCCGGAGTCATGGGGTCGCTCCTCGGGACGAACATCGTCGGCAAATCAAGGAAGCCTTACGCTACCATGTCGCCCCCGACGGGCTCGCGGTTCCGCGGCCGCGCCGCGGGAGCCCGCATCCTCCGGACCGCACGTAAAGCCCGCTGGCGCCCCGAGCTAAAACGTTTAAGCTTCCGGCTCGTTCGGGACCCGGCAAGCGCCGGGCAATCGCGGAGGCCCCGTTTGAAAACATCGCGCTATCAAGCCGCTCTGTCGCTCGCGGGAGACCCCGCGCGGCGCCTCGATATCACGACCATCCTGACGACCTGTTTCGTCGCCATTGCGGCCATCGCTTGCAACGAAGGAACAGTGAACCCCAATGCGGGCCTCGGTTCCGGGGGAGAGGCGACCGGCGTCGGAGGCGGCAGCTCCGGTGGTGGAACGACGACGGGATCCGGAGGTTCGGGCGGCGGCTCCGATCCCGACGACGACGGTCCGATGGGGCCCGTGGACACGATCCCGGGCGTCAGGGTCGACGGTCAGTGCTATCCGCTCTGCGCCGCAGCGTCGTCCGACCCGGACGGTGACGGCTGGGGCTGGGAGGACGAAGCGTCGTGCATCGTCAGCACGTCCTCGCTCGGCGGTGGAGAATCGTGCGGCATCGACGATGGCGGCGGCGTGCCGCTCAATCCCGATCCTCCTCCGGGCGAAGTCGAGAAGCCGAGCGAAGTGCTCTCGAGCGGTTTTTTCGTGGTGGACGGCCGTTTGTACGACAAGTTCGGCAACGACTTCGTGATCCGCGGCGTCAACAACGCCCACGTCTGGTTCGACACCGACGACCGCTGGCTCGCGTACGACGCGCTCGACGACATCTCCGACCTCGGTTTCAACACGGTTCGCATCGTCTGGGAGACGAACCGCGGCGCGCCGTCGCTCTTGCGGCAAATCGTGCAGGGCGTCGTCGACCAAGAGATGATCCCGATGATCGAGCTCCACGACGTGACGGGTTCGAGCAGCGCGGCAGAGCTGATGCGAATGGCCGAGTACTACGCGCAGGGCGAAGTGCGGCAGATCTTGCTCGACTTCGAAGACTTCTTGCTCGTCAACATCGCCAACGAATGGTCCGGCTCCAGCGGCGACTACCGTTCAGCGTACCAGTCGGCGGTCCAGCTGCTACGCGACAGCGGCGTCAACCACACGCTGGTGATCGACGCAAACGGGTACGGGCAAAACGCGGATTCGGTCCTGGACAACGCCGGCGCGCTGCTCGAGTCCGATCCGCAGCACAATCTCTTGTTCAGCGTGCACATGTACGAAAGCTACGCGGGCGCGTCGGGCCGCGGCCGCGTCACCCAAGTGCTGGAACAGGCCGCCTCGGCCGAGATTCCGCTCATCGTCGGCGAGTTCGGATGGCAGCACGGCACGCCGCCTCAGGCCATCGACGCGGCATTCATCATGGCGGAGTGCGCTCGCCTCCACCTCGGGTACATCCCCTGGTCATGGAAGGGCAACAGCCAGGACCTTTCTTACCTGGACCTTGCCGTCGACTGGGAGGGACAGCAGCTCACCGACTGGGGCAGCAACGTCGCCGACGACCCGAACGGCATCGGCGCGACATCGCTGCGCGCCAGCATTTTCTTGCTGTGACGCGAAAGGCGGGCGGACAGCGCGTCATTTCGCGCGCGTCCACCAGATGCCCGCTTCCGGGCCGTCCTCGACGAGGTAGAAGACGCCGCCGAAGCCGCTGATGAAGTCCGAAACGCCGCCTCGAATCGGAGCCGTGAAATCGAGCTCGAAGTTGTGATAGGCGAGCCGCCCCGCGCCAGCGCCCACGTCGAAGTCCGCCAGATAGACGATGCCAGGGAGCCCCGCGGTGAGATCGAGGAATTCGTAGTAGCTCGGCACCACGCCGTGAGCGACCACGCGCGGCGACGCGCGAAGCGACAAGCCCGCGCCGCGCCCCAGGGCGAGCGTGCCGCTGGCGCCGTCGTAGTCGAAGAACATCGAAATGAGCCCTTCTTCTTCGCCGGAATACGAGAAACCATCGGGCGGTACGCCGTGCGCAAGTACCTGGATTTCGTTGCCCTGCAGCACCGCGTAATCGCCCACGCTGCCATCGAAGTTCACGAGCAGGTTGAGCGCCGAGTTCCTGAGCACGTCGCCAGCCAACTCTTCGACGGCACCGTCCTGCTCCCAACTGATCAGACGCCCGACGTCGCCGCGGACATCGACGAGGGTGCGGCCGCGCACGCGACCATCCGAGCCGGTGCGCATCGTGAACCACGACAGCACGGCCCGCTCGCCCACTTCGTAGTCGACGCCTTCCGGACTGCGCGCCACCAAAGTGCCGACGCCGTCTCCCTCGTCGATGTCGCGCAAATACGCCGTCCAGCGATGCTCGTCGGGCGGAATGGCCACGGACTGAACGCGCACGTAGCGCGGATCGATGCCAGTGCCGAGCTCCAGCGGAGCCGCGTCGAAACGCTCCCAGGCCACCACGGTGCCCGCGGCGCACGGCGAGTAGTAATAGAGCCGTCCAAGCGAAGGCGTCACCGAACACCCGTCCGCGTCGACCGTGTCGAGGTCGAATTCCACCCCATCGCCGCGACTGTTCAGCGTGAGCTGGTGAATACCCTCGTCGTTCTCGATGAGGAGGAACTTGTCCTCGGCGACGATTCGCGACGCGGAAAGGTCGATCGAGGTCGACGCCTGCCAGTCTCGCGTGAAGCCGAGCAAGCCTTCGCCGGTGACCACGACATGCCCGGCCGGCACCGAGTGCAGCGCCGAGACGTCGGTGGCAAGCTCCTCCGTTGCGTCGTTCGCGAAGTCCACGCGCAAGAGCACGCGACCGGCCCTGACCACGGCCGCGTTCGTCAGGTTCGTCACCGGGTGGCGCCCGTCGGGGATCGCGAGAGGACGCACTCGACAGCGCTCGTCCGCGAAACGCAACGTGTCGCCCTCCATGTACGAAAGCCGGCCCGCGTCCCAAAACCGATACGAGCCAACGTCGGGAATGGCGCAGGACTCCGATCGGCCGTAGCGAATGACGTGGAGCGAGCCATCGTCGGGATCTCCCCCCCGCGCCAAGACGAGCGGCTCGGTGCCCCGAGCCAGGTTGATAGAACGGTAAGATCCCGCGCTCAAGCGCACCCCGGGCACGTCGAGGTAAGTCGTGTCCTGGGGAAATAGAGCGTCGCTCGTATCACGGAACCCTCCCTCGATGTCGCAGCCCCCAGCCCATGAGCCTGCGAGAACGACGCCGAACAGCTTCACTTTCCCGAAACCGGCCGCGCCGCACAAGCCCATGCTAGACCCTGCGGAATTGGAGCACGCGGCGTGGTTCGGGTCAAAGCCGGAGCGGGGCGTTTCGGCTGGAAGGAGCAGCGGAAACTAGTGCGGTGGCGCTCGGTCGCGTCCGTCGGCGGCGCCATGCTCAGTTTGCTCGTCGCATTCCCGGTGCGGGCACAGCCCTCGACGGGCCAAGCCGCCGCGCCGAGCGTGCGCGAAGGGACGCGACCGGGCGAAGCTGCGGCCGAAGTGACGCCGCCGATGCCCGTTACGACCACGCTCGGCTACCCCGAAGGCGCGGAAGGCTGGGCGGAGGTCGAGCTCGAGTTCACCGTCGACGCAGCGGGCAAGGTCCGTGACGTCAGCGTGATCGAGGGCGAGCCGCCCTTCGATCGCGTCGCTGCCGCGGCGGCCGCAAAATGGCGTTTCGAGCCCGCCGAGAGAAACGGAGTGCCGGTGCCGGTGCGGCTGCGCTACCGGGTCGAGTTCGAACCGCCGATTGCGGCGGCCCCCGAAGCTCGGACCGAAGCATCGAGCTCGGCGCCGAAAGCTCCGGGCACGCCGGAACCGATCGACGTGCTGGTGGAGGGTCAACGGCGACCGCCTGGCAGCGTACGCCTCTCACGAGAAGAAGTGCGCGCGCTGCCCGGCGCGTTCGGTGATCCGCTCCGAGCCATCGAAGCGGAACCGGGGGTCGTTCCGATCGTCTCCGGGTTACCCTACTTTTTCATCCGCGGTGCCCCGCCGGCGAACGTGGGCTTTTTCATCGACGGCGTCGACGTGCCGCTGCTCTACCACGCCTTTTTCGGACCGTCCGTGCTGCACCCGGCGATGATCCATGACGTCGAGCTCTACGCGGGGGGCGGACCGGTACAGTACGGTCGCTTCGCGGGACCGATCGTCGTCGCCAACACGGAACCGTTCGCCGACGAATGGACCGGCGAGGCCAGCATTCGCCTCATCGACGCCGGCGCGCTCGCGGAGGCTCCTTTCGGAACGTGCCCGGAGGCGAACCCCGGTTGCGCGCGCGGCCACGTCAGAGTCGGCGGACGCTACTCGTACACCGGTTTCATTCTCTCCCGCCTGAGCGACGCGAAGCTCGACTATTGGGATTATCAGGCCCAGCTCAGCTATCCGCTGGGACGGCGGGACACGGTCGGCGTCTTTTCGTTCGGCGCCTTCGACTTCTTCGACGCGGGCGAAGAGTTCAGTCAGGAAGGCGGTCGGGTTCAGTTCCACCGCGTCGACCTGCGCTGGGATCACCGGCCGAAGCCCGAGACGCGACTGCGCCTGGCGCTCACGGGCGGGTTCGATCGAACGGCGGGGGAAGGGGCGAGCGTCGAGGATCAGTCCTTGAGACTGCGGAGCGAGCTTGCCCACGACGTGGAAACGGACTTCACGCTGCGCGCGGGCTTCGACGTTCGCATCGATCACTTCGATCTCGTCGCGGACCCTCGCTTCGCCGTGTTCGCGGATTACACCACGCTGTTTCCCGAACGCACCGAGGGCACGCTGGGAGGTTACGTGGGCGCCAGCTTCAGGCCCACGCGGCGAATCCTCGTCGAGCCCGGCGTGCGGGCGGACCTGTACAGCTCATCGGGCATGAACGCCGTGGGCGTCGATCCCAGGATCGCGGCGCTGTTCGAGCTCGGCCCGCGCGTCCGCACCGAGCACTCGCTGACCATCGCGCACCAGTTGCCGAACTTCGTTCCGCAGGTCCCCGGCGCTCGTGTTTCGGACCTGGGCGGCGGCCTGCAACAGGCCGTGCTCTGGAGCTCGGGCGTCTCGATGTCGGCGGGCGAGGCCTTCGACGCGTCGGCAACTGTGTTCCGCAACGCCTTCTTCGACGCGCTGGATCCGATCGGGGGGACGCGCACCTTTCGCATCGATCGCACCTCGCTCGCGCACCGTTCGCTGATCTCGTCGGCGGGCCTCGAGCTCAAGCTTTCGCGACCCATGACGCGCAAGCTCGGAGGGTTCGTCGCCTACACGCTTTCGCGCGCAGAGTTCGCCGGGGGCTCGACCGAGTCCGTCTCCGGCTTCGATCGCACGCACGTGGCGCAGGTCGCGCTGAGCTACGATTTCGGCGCCGGGTTTCGCGCCGGCGCGCGGGCGCTCTACTACACGGGTATTCCCGCGCTCGATCTGCGCGGCGTGCCGCACTTCGTGACCGACCGGCGCGGCTCGTCCTACCTTCGTGCGGATGCCCGCTTCGAGAAGTTTTGGCCGCTGGGAAGAACGGGACGCTGGGGTGTCATCGCCGAGATCCTGAACGCCACGGGCACCAAGGAGGTGCTCCGAGTCGACTGCGGCAACGTGTGCCGTGAGCGCGTCGCGGGCCCCGTCGTGCTGCCGAGCATCGGCGTCGAGGCCCGCCTCTGAACGCGCGGCCGGTGAACCCTATCGTTCGGATTTTGGACCCGAACCGCACGGGTACGCGTCCAACACAAACGATGATGGCAGAAACCGTTTCGCGGCGCGTGGCCTCGCCGAAGTACTTGATTGGAGCTTTTTTCCTACTCGCCGGCTGTGGTGGCTCGGCAGGGGGCGCAGGCACGGGCGGAGCCGGCGGCACCGGCGGCGCCTCGAGCACCGGGACGATCGGCGCGGCGACCTCGTCGGGGACAACGGCGACCGGGACGTCGAGCTCCGCGACGGGCAGCGGCGGGGCGGCGGCAACGGCGGCGGCCAGCGGCACCACCTCCGGAGCGGGCGGCGTTCCGTCGACGGGAGGCTCGTCGGGAACTACGGGTGGCTCGACGACGGGCAGCGGCGGAAGCGGACCGAGCGGCAGTTGCGGCTCGCAGAGCTTCACCCTCAATTCCAACCCCTTCGGCTGCGAGTTCGCCTGGGGCACCAACGGCGACCGGGGCGATCGCTCTTCTTACCTGCACTTCATCACGACGTGGGTCGGCTACGAGTACGGCCAAGGTCGGGAGAACGACTGCGACGGCTGCGGCCTCGCGGGGGAGCTCCGGTCCTCCGGCGCGATGGCCACCTACTACGCGTACTTCATCGGGTACTCACCACTGCCCGACTGCAACACGCATCCAGAACCGCCGAACCTCTGCACCGACGGCGCGCAATGGGTACGCGACAACCGCGACTACGTCGTCAGCCTGTACGGCGGTTACGCGCGAAGAACGTACCAGGCGAGCCCCGACAAGCCCGTGGTGTGGCTGCTCGAGGGCGACTTCGTCCAGTACACCTACGACGAACAGAACAACGCCCTCAGCATGCAGGAGCTCGGCGATTTGGCTCGCGACATCACCTGTGCCATCAAATCGAACATGCCGAACGCCGTCGTCGCCATGAACCACTCCCCGTGGCTCTCGAACGAAGTCACCGACGCCTTCTGGGGTGCGATGCCGCTCGACGTGCTCGACCTGGTGTGGACGACGGGGCTCGGCAACAACGACGGCTTCATCCCCGAAAACACCGACGGCGAGAGCTACAACGGCCGCACCGCCCGCTACGGCTATCTCAACCAGCTCACCGGCAAGCAGATCGTCGTCGATACCAGCTTCGGAGCGAGCCAGGCCGACGACTCGTGGACGGGCATCGGCGCCACGACCTTGAACCAGCGCATCGGCGACGGCGTGATCGCGGCCAACGTCACGCAGCCGCCGGGAGATTACCAGTCGCGGGTCGACGGGTTGACAGGGCAGCTCAGCTCGGTCTGCCAGTAGCTTCCGCGCGGCCGCCGCCGGCGCCGACGCGCTATGGAACCGTGGCGATGGTCAGGTCCGCGCCGGTGACCGTCGCCACGTCGATTCCGCCCGTATCTCCGAAGCAGAGCGTCCAGACGCCGGTGGCGCTTTCGCCGGAAAAGTCCTCGAACTCGCCGTTGTCGGGGTGCCAAACGCACCGCGAGCCGTCGGAGCAGACGAGTTCTTCCACGGCGACGGTGGCCGCGAGTTCCTCGAGATCGCGGCCCGTGTCGGAGAACGTCAACGGCCGCTCCGAAACGAGATCGTTGTGGTCGCCGCGCTCGTCGAGGAGCGTGACGTCCGTCCCGTCCGGCCCCTCGAGCGTGATCACGAGGTCCCCGACCCAGGCCATGTCCACCGTGATCGTTACTCGCACGTCGCTGATCTGGTTCGCCCGCGGGTGCTGCATCACCGAAAAGTCGATACAGAGCAAATAGTCGTCGAAGCCGCCGTCCGGAACCTCTCCGAGCTGATCTTCGGGCGCCCTGAAGGTGCGCGTCACCGGGCCCCCGGGACCCGTACCTCCCTCGCCCGTGTCTCCCGCCGTTCCGGTCGCGTCGCCGGCGCCGCCCCCTTGCCCCGTCGCAGCTCCGGGCTCTGTCGCACCGCCGGAGCCGCCTCCCGCGCCGTCCGTGGCGCTGCTGCCTGAAAAACCTCCCACGCCGGAGCTGCTCGCCGCGACGCTCATCGTCCCGCTGCTGCCCTGGGCTCCCGTGGCGCCGGAACCGCTCGCGCTCGCCGCGGTGTCGGCCGTCTGGTTGCCGGCGCCGACCGCAGCGTCTTGGTTGCCGCCCGCGGCCGTCGCCCCGCCGGAGCTCAACGCCGACGAGTCGTTGAAGAACGACCCCGGACCCTCGACGCACGACGCGACCACGACACACAAAGTCAAAGCCGGGCGCGAGAGGCCGCGTAACGCCAAACCCGCGCCGCGCCTACATGAGCTCACAAGCATCACGACCTCACAAGAGTGAACCCATTAGCCTAAAGCTTTTGATGTCGCGAGGAAAGCGCGGCCACGATAATTCCTTTTCTCGGGTCCTCCCGTTCTCGTTTCAGCTCGTCGATTCCGCCTTCCCCCATTTCAGGCAAGTTCAGGCCCCATTTTCGGGCCCCGTTTCGGGCAAGTTCAGGCAAGCCCCATTTCAGCCAGAGCGGACCGCCACTCGCGCAAGGCCGTATGCCCCGCTCACGCCGCATCCGCCCTCCGAGCGGTGCCAAGCCCGCCGAGACCGGAGCGGCTCGGACCGGCTTCCACCCGCTCGAGTGGCTCAGCCAACGAGCTTGGCCAACAAGCCTAGCCAACAAGCCTAGCCAACAAGCCTAGCCAACAAGGTAGCGCAGTCTTCCGACGATGACGTCGAGCGCCTGCTCGTTCTCGCCGCCCTCCGGAACGATGAGGTGCGCGTAGCGGCGGCTCGGCATCACGTGCAGCAGATGCATGGGCCGCACCGTGTCGTAGTATTGTTTCTGCACCGAGTCGATGTCGCGATCGCGCTCGATCAGGTCGCGACGAATCCGCCGCATCAAGCGAATGTCGTCGTCGGTGTCGACGAAGATCCTGAGGTCGAACATGCCGCGCAGTACCGGGGTCGCGAACAGCAGAATCCCCTCGACCAGCACGATGCGCGCCGGCTCGACGCGCCGAAACGACGCCCGCCGCGTGTGGGTCGCGAAATCATATTCCGGGCAATCCACGGCGCGGCCGGCGCGCAGCGCGACGAGATCCTCCGCCAAGCGCTCGTTCTCGAGCGCGTCGGGTTCGTCGTAGTTGATGTTGTCCCGCTCCTCCGGACTGATTCCCGAGCGATCCCGATAGTAGCCGTCGTGCTCGATGACGGCGACGTGCCCGGCCATGGCCTCGGCGATCTTGCGCGTCAGCGTCGTTTTTCCGCTACCGGTGCCGCCCGCGATTCCGATGACGAGCGTGGCGGCCGTCGTGGTCATTGCGCGCGCATGGTACCAAAAGTGCGTACGAGAGATAACACGGGAGAAAGGAGCGAAACGGGAGAAAGCTCTGCCTCGCGCAGATCGAGCGGCACGCACCGACCAGCGCGCGCGGATGACCCAACAGGGCCTGCCGGGCTACCGCGCCCTCGCCCACCAAATGCCGACATCGGGGCCGTCGGCGACGACGTAGACGACGCCGCCGAACCCCGGCAAGAAGTCGGATACGCGCTCGCGGATCGGGGCGGTGAGGTCGAGCTCGTAGTTGTGATAGCCGAGACTGCCGAAGCCGCGCTCGAAGTCGAAGTCGGTGAGGTAGGCGACGCCCGGGATCCCGGCTCCGATTTCCAGAAATGAATGCAGCGAGCGCGGCACGCCGCGCGCCACTTCCCGACCTGCGCGAAATACGGGCCCGGGACCGAGCGTCAGGGTTCCCGTAGCCCCGTCGAAGTTCGAGAACACGGAGATCAAGGTCTGGCCCTGGTTGGTTTGAACGAACCCGCGCGGCGGGACGCGCTTCGCGACCACGTCGAACGACCCGTCCGTCAAGGTGGCGTAGTTTCCCAGCATGCCGTCGAAGTCCGAAACGATCGAGCTCAAGCCTCCCGTGCGCAGGACGCCGGTCGCGAGCTCTTCGAACGCGCCGTCCGCGGCGAAGCGAACCACGCGGCCGACGTCGCCGGCGACGTCGACTAGAGCGAGCAACCACGTCACGTCGTCCTCGGAGACGAGCGCGGTCATCTCGAGTGCGGCACTCGTGCCAATCTCGTGTTCCTCTCCATCCGGATCGAGGACGAACAGCGTGCCGAGATTGGTGGCCGGGTCGACGGCGCGGAGCGCCGCTGCCCAAGGGTCGCCGTTCTCGTCGATGTAGACGCGCAGGTAGCGCGGATCGAAATCCGCCTCGAGGTCGACGAGCGTCGGGAAGGTCGTGCTGAATGCTTTCGTACGGCGCTCTTCGCAGGGCTGATAGAAGTAGACCCAGCCCGGCGAGCCGGAGAGCTCGCACGCGTCCTCGAACAGCATGAAAACCGCGGGCGCGACGCCGCGTGGGACGATGCGAGGGTCCGCCGTATAGATGGTCTGGTCGACCTCGAAAAAATAGATGCGGCTCGGGTCCTCGACCACGCGGGTCACGCCTTCCGCCAGCGGCTCCAGCTCCCTCCAGTTCGACGTGGAAACGAGCTCGTCTGCCGCCCACACGATCTGGCCCGTCCCGTACGTGAAGACGGCGCGGACGCCGGCCACGACCTCCTCGACGCTTTCCTCTCGCGGAAGGACTCGTAGGAGCTGCCCTTCCACGGTGGGAACGATGAAGTACGGCGCCGGGTTGAAGAGCGGGTGCCCGACCCCGGAAAGCGTGAGCGACTCCACCTCGCAGCGCTCGTTGGCAAAGTGCAACGTTTCACCTTCGAAGTAGGTGAGCGGACCGCCGAGCCAAATGCGAAACGGCCCAACGCCGGGCATCGCGCAAGAGCCGCCGCCGGCGAACTCGAACACGTAGAGCGAAGCATCCTCGCTGTCCTGCGAGCGCGCGAAAATGAGCGGCGTGGTGCCGCGACCGAGGTTCAGCGACCGGTAGCGGCCTCTGGTAATCACGATGCCCGGGGCGTCGATGTAGGTCGTCTGGTTCGGGAATAGCGTTCGGCCGGTATCTCGGAACCCCTGCTCGAGGTCGCAGCCCAGCGCCAGCACCGCGAGCGCCGCCGCCGCAGCGGCACGCGGCAGCGCCGCGAGCGGCTGGCTCGCTTCGGCGGCAGGGTGAGCGCTCCGCCCGAGCCCGCGTTTGCACTCTGCCGCAACGCTCGAGGTCATCCGGGGGTTTGCCACGCTAGCAGCGGCGCGGCCGAGCAGCCACGCGACAAGCCCCAGCGGCACCGTTGATCGGCGATGGGGGCCGCGCGTGCGCGGGGCCCCGGTCGGAGGGTTAGGGTCACGGGCACGAGGCCGTGTGCCGAGGA